>DASXWH010000113.1:0-97906 GCA_036503775.1 Ohtaekwangia sp. | reverse complement strand
GACGGAGACAGACTGATCATCAGCAATGGTGGTTGTGAATATTATGTTCTGACATTTCGATTTGAAACGTCACGCTTCGAGGCAGATACTACCGATCTAAATTTTTGGTCATCCCGGATTGTTGAATTAATGAATGGAGTTACGGATGGAATTGATGCTCCTACGGATATTAAAAAAGCAACATCGATTTTACGTAGGCATATTGAAGCAGAGCAAATTCAGCTCTATGATGAAATAACTTTTGAGCCTGGGGAGATAAGAGGTTACATAACGATCGATCGAATTCAAAAGGTCGACAATAAAAGATACGGGCTTGAAATTTCATATATCGTTGGACCTTTATGATCTACAATAGCAACCTCCAAGAATCCGCAGAATGTATTAACTTAAAACATGAATAAGCCGGTAATTTATACGATTGGCCATTCAATCCACCAGCTTGATTATTTTCTTGAATTACTCCAGAAATACTCTGTTAACTGCATCGTTGACGTACGAAGCACAGCCGCCAGCAGGTATAACCCTCAATACAACAAAAAATCTCTTGCAAATTTCTTAGCGGATAACAAAATCAGGTACATGCATTTTCCAGAAGCGTTTGGCGCGAGACAAATCGACCCTGCCTTGTTAGATGAAAATGGCCAAGTGGATTTCGAAAAAGTGAGGAGATCGCAAAATTTCAAAAAGGGAGTTGAGCAATTAAGAGAGGAAGTAGAGAAGCAATCCGTTATTTCATTGATGTGTGCGGAAAGTGATCCACTCGTTTGTCACCGCTTCTCCATGATTTCGGTTGCCTTGCAAAGGAATGGCTTTGATGTCATTCATATAATAAAAGACAAAACAACAAAGTCCAACACAGATCTGGAGTATATGCTTCTGAACAAATACGATAAGAAAATTCGCAAATCAGATATCTTCACTCCGGAAATTTCAGTCGATGATCAGTTAAAAATGGCTTATCGTTTGATAAATAAGGAGATTGGTTATCTGAAAACCTGAAACGTTACAACGCATGACCCTTACCTTCTTCAGCACCCAACCTTACGACAGAACATTCTTCGAAGAACAAAATAAATCCTTCGGGTTCACACTGAACTTCCTGGACGGACAACTCAATGAACAAACTGCTCAGCTTGCACATAGTGAAGGTGTTTGTGTTTTTGTAAATGATCGTGTCAACAAAACGGTAGTGTCTCAACTGGCGAAGCAAGGTGTCAAAGTAATTGCACTGCGTTGTGCCGGATATAACAACGTTGATCTGCAGGCCTGTGCCGATCATAATATCAAGGTAGTCCGCGTACCCGCTTATTCTCCCGAAGCTGTGGCAGAACATGCCGTAGCCATGATCATGACACTAAACCGGAAAACGCATAAGGCCTACAACCGCGTACGCGAACAGAATTTTTCCCTGAACGGATTGCTGGGTTTTGATCTTCATGGAAAAACCATTGGAGCCATCGGCACCGGGAATATTGGAAAAGCATTCTGCAAGATCATGCTGGGCTTCGGCTGTGACGTGCTGGCATACGATATCAAACCCAATGATGAGCTGGTGAAATCCGGGGTGAAATATGTTTCGCTGAATGATCTGCTTTCAAAATCAGATATGATCTCACTTCATTGTCCGCTGAATGCCAACACCAAATACATCATCAACAGCACGAGTGTTCAGCAAATGAAACCAGGAGTGATGCTGATCAATACCAGTCGCGGTGGATTGATTGACACCAAAGCGGTTATTCAGGGATTAAAGAACAGCCGGATCAGCGCACTTGGTATTGATGTGTACGAGCAGGAAGAGAAGCTATTCTTCAAAGACCTTTCGGAAGAGATCATTGAAGATGATACCATCGCGCGCCTGATGAGTTTTCCCAATGTGCTTGTCACAGCGCATCAGGGCTTCTTCACACAGGAAGCCCTCACTCAGATTGCGAATGTTACTTTATCGAACCTCAAGGCCTTTATTAACAAAGAGTCACTAACCAATGAGATTTCCGTATAGCGCTTTGTGAATCTTTGTGTCTTGGTGCCTTCGTAGCAAGATTGCATTTTTTGCCACCAAAGGCACGAAGACACAAAGGAGCACTATGGATTTATTCCAGGATCATCGTACTGTACTTCGGATAACGCACGGCATACTTCAGCTTCATCGTTTCAGATTTGCCTGAAGCCACCTCCTTCCTCCATTTGATAATGCCCGTGTCCTCGTTGTAGTTTCCGTCAGAATCATCGAACTTATCTACTTCAATCTCTTTGGTGTTGGGAACCGGAATCTGATCCTCGATAACAATGGTGATAGGTAATGCCTTTTTGTTGCGTACCACGATGTCATACGCAAATGTGGATTTCTGATTAGAGCCCATAAATTGTTTTGAAGAAAGATCTTTCACTTTCTCTCTTGTCACCAACACATTCGCATCGCGGCCCAGTGAAAGGGTTAAGGTATCGCTTGTGTTCCTGGTGTCCATCACGGATTTGCCGATGAATTTACCTTCAAAGAAAAGATTTGCCTCACCTTCCAGGAAGTTGTACTCATCCCAGTTCAGTATTTTGGCTACCAGGAACGCATCGTCATCCAGCTTGGGTACACAGTAATATTCATACAGAGCGTCCAGGTCATATTCGATCATATCCGTTGCTCTTACCTCTCCATCGGATTTTATAGAGAAGGGTTCATCGAGCTTGAACTCAACGTTAGTCTCCCGTACAACAGGTGTAGCTACGATACTTCGTTTCACATTGCTGTTTACGTTGCTGGTACCCCGGATGCGAATTCCGGCTACTGATCCGGTCATATCTGCTTTTCGTTGCTCACCATATCCGGTAACCACCACTTCATTCAGCATCATCTGATCATCCGCTAAAATAACATTGAGCTGATCACGGCCTTGCACAGCTACCTCCTGCGCCTGATAACCAACAAAGGAAAACGCCAGCGTTTGTGATTCACCAATGGCCATTACCGAATAATATCCCTCTGCGTCTGTTACTGTACCGATGGCCATACCTTTGATGACTACATTTACACCCGGCATAGGTTCTCCATTCGAATCAACCACCCTACCCTGAATCATGGAAGGCGCCCTGCTGCCATAGATCGATGAAGTGTTTACCTGATTGACAACCGGTTGCTGATAGGTTGCATTGTTAAACCCCAGATACCACGGCCTGATAACCGGTCGTGCTCCTACCTCCTTCGGGTTACCGGAAGAAATCGTGAGCTCTACATTTTCCCAATCTTCACCAGACTGTTGCGAGACATTGGCTTTATAGGTAACACCCACCGGGGATTTGATATTGATTGCCCTAATATCATATGACGGAAACCACCGTGCCTCCTGCACCACATATTTCACTTTCAGATCTGCCTGCACTGTATTTTTTGCTGACACTTTAATCGTGATCTCACCGGTAGGCTGTGCCTTCACTGAACTTAGTTCACGAAGCTGCGCTTCAATCTTACCGATCTCTTCGTTGTGCCTGCGAATGTTACGGGTGGTTTTCAATTGCAGCTCTTTGATTTCCAGCAGACGTTGCCTGAAATATTCCATGGCCACTTTCAATTCATCGATTTCAACGCCTTTCGCTGTACCGCCAACAGATTTATTTGTTCTCAGAATGCTTTCTTCTTCTTTGTAAACTTCCTGAAACGATTCTTCCTGCGCGACCAGCCCCAGGAGTCTTATTCGTTCCTGCTCCAGCGTAAAAATCTTTTCAGGCTTCTGTACTTCTTCCAGATAATTCACGCGAAATGCTACCGAGAGAATTTTTATCGAAGAAGCTTCCACCTGAATACTTTGTTCCTGAATGGCCGGAGAGATTCCGGTGAGAGTTAATGTAGTAATGCCAGGCTTCAGGTGAACGTTGGTCTGGCGTGTCACCTGCGCACCCTCCAGGAAAACCGTTACTTGTTTGATCGTTGATTTGACTTTCTGATCGTCTTGTGCTGATGACAGAATGGATGCAGCACAGAAAAGGAGAGTAAAGAATTTTTTCATACGCTCTAGGCTTTAGTTACGGTGATGAGATGCTCATCCCGTAACTATTCCATAAAGCTTTCTGAATTTTTTTAAAGGGCTCCGGCCTTGATTTCTTCTACTACGTTGGGGTCGAGTAACGTAGACGTATCTCCCAGATTAGCCATATCTCCTTCGGCTATCTTTCGCAGAATTCTGCGCATGATCTTTCCGGAACGCGTTTTGGGAAGACCACTGACAAATTGGATCTTATCCGGCTTGGCTATCGCTCCTATGATTTTGGAAACGGTATCTTTTATCTCCGCACGAAGCTTTTCCTCTTCCGCAGGTTTTTCATAACAGATCACAAAAGCATACACCGCCTGGCCCTTGATGTCGTGCGGATAACCTACAACCGCTGTCTCGCACACAGCGGAGTGCTCATCAATGGCGCTTTCAATTTCGGCTGTTCCGAGGTTATGTCCGGATACTATAATGATATCGTCAACACGTCCGGTGATCCGGTAGTATCCTTCATCATCACGTTTACAGCCGTCTCCCGTAAAATACTTACCCGGGAATGAAGAGAAGTACGTTTCCTTGAACCGTTGGTGATCACCATAAATGGTACGTGCCATCGATGGCCACGGGAATCGGATGGTCAGCCTTCCTTCAATATTATTTCCCTGCACCTCTAGTCCCCCTTCATTCATCACGGCAGGTTGAACACCTGGCAATGGCAAAGTGGCATATGCTGGTTTTAATCTGGTAACACCAGCGATGGGTGCGATCATAAAACCACCGGTCTCCGTTTGCCACCACGTATCAATGATCGGGCAATTCTTTTTACCAATGTTTTCATCATACCAGTGCCACGCTTCCTCGTTGATGGGTTCACCAACACTTCCCAAAACCTGTAATGAGGAAAGATCATACTTCTCAACAAAGCTCAGCGGTGCCTTCTCCAGAGCACGGATAGCTGTAGGCGCAGTGTAAAAAATATTTACTTTATGTCTTTCAATGGCTTCCCAGAATCTGCCCATATCGGGCCAGGAAGGAACGCCTTCAAAAATTACGGTAGTTGCTCCCGCAGACAATGGGCCATATAATATATAGGAGTGACCGGTTATCCATCCGATGTCGGCTGTACACCAGTACACCTGATTCTCGCGATACTGAAATGCTGTTTTAAATGTATAGTTGGTATACACCATATAACCACCACAGGTATGTACCATACCTTTCGGTTTACCTGTAGATCCGGAAGTATAGAGAATAAAGAGCATGTCTTCAGAATCCATCTCTTCAGCCGGGCAATCTGCATTGAATTTTGTGATCTCATCATGCCACCATACATCTCTACCGGTTTTCATTTTTGCTCCGGATTTAACGTGCTCTTTTACAATTACCTTGTTGACGTCAGGACAGTTTACCAATGCATCATCTATGATACCTTTCAGGTTGATCGTCTTATCACCGCGATATGAACCATCTGATGTCACCACAATTTTACATCCCGCATCAGTTATTCTGTCGGTTAGTGATTTTGCGGAGAACCCGGCAAAAACCACAGAGTGTACAGCACCAATGCGTGCACAAGCCAGCACCGTGTACGCTAACTCAGGGATCATCGGGAGATAGATACAAACACGATCACCCTTTTTCACGCCATGTGCTTTCAGCATGTTGGCCGTCTTGCAAACTTCTTCGAAGAGCTGCTGATACGTTATGTGTTTCGCGTCATCCTTAGGGTTGTTTGGTTCCCAGATAATGGCAGTGCGATTGGCGTGATTGGCCAAGTGCCTGTCGAGACAATTCTCCGTGATGTTGAGCTTGCCTCCAATGAACCATTTTACTTCCGGCTTATGGAAATCCCATTCGAGTACTTTACTCCATTTCTTTCGCCATAAAAATGTTTCTGCTACTTCACTCCAGAAATTTTCAGGATGCTCTACACTCTTTTGATACTGATGCCGATAATCTTCTACAGTCCGGATAAGGTTCATGGTTGTTGGTGATAAAAAAACTTGCTCTAATCTAAAAAATAGTTGGCACGTAAAACACTTAGAAGGAAGCACTTAGTGCGGTGAATTCCTCGTCACGGTTTCGGTGACAGCCCAGGGTGATAAAATTCTGTTCTTTTTCCGGAAATTCAAATAGTGTATGAAGTGTGCTCTGTGCACATCGCATAAAATTTTTGTAATTTCAACAAAGCCCATCCATTCTTGAAAGAAGTTGAAAATCATACTGCTGAGGTTCGCAATCATATTATCCGTACGCTGTTGTACTATGACATTTTTAATTACCCGTTAAAATCAGAAGAAGTATTCAGATTCCTCGGGATCAATCATGTAGATCATTCCTTCATCGTAAGCCAATTGAACAGCTTGTCGGGAGAAAAATTTATATATCGTTTTGGTGAATTTTTCACCGTTCAAAACAACGAAACCAATGTAATCCGAAGGCAGAAAGGCAACGCAGAAGCTGAGCGATGTCTGTCTATAGCACAGCGGCAGGCCAGGCTGATTAATCGCTTTCCTTTTGTTCGGGCTGTGATGGCTTCAGGGTCTTTGTCGAAAGGTTATATGGATGAAAAATCAGACCTTGATTTCTTTATCGTTACGCATCCCGGCCGGCTCTGGATAGCGCGCATGCTGCTGGTGATGTATAAGCGCATCTTTTTATTCAACTCACACAAATACTTCTGTGTAAATTACTTTGTTGACACCGAACACCTGGAGATTGAAGAAAAGAATATGTTCACAGCAACGGAACTGGCCACGGTAATACCGCTTCAGGGGGCCGAATACTATACTAAACTGCACAGTCAGAATCCGTGGTTAAAAAATTTCTTTCCGAATTATATATCACGACCGATAGATAACGTTCCTCCGGCAAGCTCGGGATGGGTTAAATCGTTCTGCGAAAAATTGATCACGGCTTTAGGCGGAGCCTGGCTTGACAAATATTTCATGAATATGACTCTTGGCAGATGGCAAAAGATCTATGGCGGAAAGTATGCGCAGCCAGATTTTCAGGTAGCCTTCAAATCCAAAAGCTATGCTTCCAAAAATCATCCTAAGCATTATCAACGGAAGGTAACAGACATTTACCAGCAAAAAGTAGATGAGTTCACACAGAAAATGAACAAGACAGCAGCGGCATGAGGAGCACGGTATTATTTACGCATTCCTATTTCTACAAGTTCGATCCCAAGCAATGGCGGTTCAAGCAACCTTATCCCCCGTTAGCTACATTACTTGCTGCAGCTGTCATGCGCGAAAATGGCTTCGATGTTTCTTTATTTGACGTTTGCCTGAAAGACGGTCCTGCAGAAATCAAAAATCACATTGCGAAGAATCCACGGTATGTAGTGATCTATGATGACGGCTTTAATTACCTCACCAAGATGTGCCTTACCAATATGCGCGAGGCAGCGTTTGAGATGGCCTCCCTGGCAAAAAAGAATGGAAGCATCGTGATCATCAACAGCTCTGACTCTACAGATCATTACCAGAAATACCTGGATCGCGGTGTTGATTATGTAGTTCGGGGTGAAGGTGAAGAAGGATTGAAAGAATTGCTGCTGACACTGGAATCCGGAGGTGATCCTTCCGGTCTGCATGGCGTTGCATTTCGGAAAAACAATGAAGTAATCGTTACTCCTGCCCGTGCGGTTATGCGTGATCTGGATTCACTCCCCTTGCCGGCCTGGGACCTGGTGGATATAGACAGCTATAGAAATATCTGGATAGAGCATCATGGGTATTTTTCACTTAACCTTGCTACCACAAGAGGGTGTCCGTATAAATGTAACTGGTGCGCCAAACCGATCTATGGAAACCGGTACAACTCACGTTCACCTAAACATGTTGTGAATGAAATTGAAAAACTGCTCACGCAATACAAGCCCACGCATTTCTGGATGTGTGACGACATTTTTAGTTTAAAGCCGGGCTGGGCACAGGAGTTCAGGGATGAAGTGAAGAGAAGGAATTTAAATTTCAGATTCAAAATACAATCCCGCGTTGATCTGCTTCTGGAAGAGGATAATCTGCAGGCTCTGGCCGATGCCGGTGTGGAAACCATTTGGGTAGGTGCCGAGTCCGGGTCACAAAAAATTCTGGATGCCATGGATAAGGGCACTACTACAGACCAGATTTACAACGCCACAAAACTGATGAAGCAAAAAGGCATACGGGTAGCATTCTTTCTGCAATTCGGTTATCTGGGCGAAACCAAAGAAGACATTGATGCAACCCTGAAGATGGTATTGGATCTAATGCCGGATGAAGTGGGTATTTCGGTTTCGTATCCGCTTCCGGGAACAAAATTCTACGACAAGGTAAAGGATCAGCTTCACGAGAAACAGAACTGGTCAGACTCCGATGACCTGGCGATGATGTTCAAAAGCACCTTTAATACTGCTTACTATAAAGAACTCCACCGCTACGTTCACAGCATTTACCGGAAACATAAAGGATTTAACAGCCTGAAGAAACTCTTTCGCGAGCCAATGCGTCTTAGTTATACTGATATCAGGTCAGGGCTCGCTACTTTTTATTATATTCCTACAGCCTTCACACAGCGATTGCGACTGAAGCAACTGGAAAAGAAAGAAGCAGAAGCTGAAAACAGAAAGTAGAAGACAGCTGTGACACACCCACACCAAATCGTACTTCGTAAATCATCCCTCGTATCTCAAGATGGCTGCTCCTTTTGATCATATCGCCTCCACTTATGATTCGGCATTTACCCTAAGTGCCATAGGACAACTGCAGCGAAAGTATGTATGGAATTACCTTGAAAAGATCACCTCCGAATTGAAAGGGCTTGAAATTCTCGAATTGAACTGTGGCACCGGTGAGGATGCACTTCTTTTCAGCGAGAAGGGATTCAATATTGTGGCCACGGATGTATCAGAAGAAATGCTTCGTGTTACACAACGGAAAGCTCACCAGTATTCGCTTCAGAATAAAATCAGCTCACACTACCTGGACCTCGACAGCTTCGATGAAACCCTGTTTGATAAAAAATTTGATCTGATCTATTCCAACTTTGGTGGGTTGAATTGCATTAACCCTGATTCGTTGAAAAATCTGTTGGAAAAAATTCCAGCACTGCTTTCTCCGGGCGGACGGTTTATTGCTGTGATCATGCCCAAATTCTGTTTTTGGGAGTCGCTATACTTCACGGCTAAGTTTCAGTTCAACAATATTTTTCGCAGGTGGACCTCTTCAGAAGTTCCGGCTGATTTACAGGGAGCCGTTGTTAAAACATGGTACTGTCGTCCGGGGCAAATCAAAGATTGGTCTGCAAAAAACTTTTCGATCATTCACACCAGGCCAATCGGGATTGCTGTTCCCCCATCTTACCTGGAAAATTTCTTCCGGAAGCGTGAAGGATTTTTAAAGCGATTGCATGCAATAGAGATTAATCTCAATCAGTTTTCCATGCTCTCCGGAATGTCCGATCATTTTCTCATTGACCTGAAATTAAGATGAGTGTCCTTCTCACGCATGCCTATTTTCTGGAAGATGATGTGAAAGAGCAGCAAATCATGCGCCCCTATCCTCCCCTCGGTTTATTATACATAGCGGCTTACCTTGACAAACATTCCATTCAAAACACGGTATTTGATACGACATTTTCATCCAAAAAGAAATTCAGGGAACATGTGCTGGCAACCCAGCCATGGGTTCTGGGCATGTATGTAAACCTGATGACCAAACTGAATGTGCTTGAAACCATTCAGTTTATCAGGGAAAATCTTCCCAACACTAAAATCATTCTGGGTGGCCCTGAAGTGACTCATAGTGCTGAAAATTTTTTGCGGTATGGAGCACATTATATCGTTATCGGAGAAGGTGAAGAAACAACGCTCGAATTAATTGAAGCACTCCGGCATGATCCGGAAAAAATTCAGTCTATTCCGGGCATTGCATTTCTGAAAGATGAAGAATTTATAAAAACAACCGGGCGCGAAAAAATCAAAGACCTTGATGAGCTTTGCATTCCAGCCCGTGAAAAAATAGATCTGAATCTTTACCTCACAGCCTGGAAAAAACACCATGGCAAAAACGCTATATCGGTAAGTACCATGCGCGGCTGTCCGTATACCTGCAAATGGTGCAGTCGCGCGGTGTACGGATTAAGTTACCGAAGAAGATCGCCTGAAAAAGTAGCTGAAGAGCTGGAATTGATTCAGCAAAAATACAATCCGGATTCCCTTTGGTTTGTAGATGATGTTTTCACGATCAGCCACAAGTGGCTTACCGCCTTTCGGGATGAATTGCAAAAACGTCATATCCAGATACCGTACGAATGCATAACGCGCGCAGACCGCCTGAATGAGGACGTGGTAAAAATGCTGAAAGAAACCGGATGTTTTCGGGTGTGGATCGGTGCCGAAAGCGGTTCCCAAAAAGTAATTGACCTGATGGACAGGCGCGTGGATGTAAACCAGGTACGAGACATGATCCGGCTGGTAAGACGATATGATATTGAATCCGGTACGTTCATCATGCTGGGTTATCCGGGTGAAACGGAAGAAGATATTGAAGAAACAATTCATCATTTAAAAGAATCAAACCCTGATCACTTCACCATTACCGTTGCTTATCCGATCAAAGGCACTGAATTGTACCAGGAAGTTGAAGCGCTACAGGTAACCAAACTGGATTGGTCACAGAGCAACGACCGGATGATCGATTTCAAACGCAGGTACACACGCAGGTATTACGACTATGCGGTGAAGCGCGTGATCAACGAAGTAAACGCATCACGCATACATAAATTTGATTCCGTAAGGCGGCTGAAGATGAAACTAAAGTCTCTGGCGGCCAAAGCTGGAATGCGGTTGGCGCGATTGGCCAACACCCATCAAGCATAATCTTCATGAAGCGCTTTGCCCAACAATTAGTAGCAAAAACAAAAACGGAAGAGTTTTTTATTCAGCTACGCAAGCGCGTAAATTTTATCCGGAGGTTCATTCCTGTAAGTATCCGCCATAGATTTACTTCCATTGGAAAATTCATTCCTCATTCAACTGCCTACCCTTCTGATGATTCATATTCTTTAACCCGCGACAACACACACTTTATTATCAATCGCTCGGATTATGTGCAGTGGCGCATTTTCTATGGTGTACGTGACAATGCGCTGGCAGAAGCCAAAAGAAGGTTGGAAGACGGAGCTGTCATACTTGACATTGGAGCCAACTTCGGGGCCTTCTCATTACGACTCGCCAGGTATGCACTCGAAAATAAATTCAAAGACGTTCAGGTACATGCCTTTGAACCCAACCCCTCCGTTGCCACAAATTTTAAAAATAATCTTCATTTGAATCCGGACCTTTTGCCGGTCGTTCAGCTACATGAAGTGGGTCTTGGCAGTCAATCGCAAAAACGATCATTCCAATTTGAAAACAGCAATACCGGGTCAGGAAGGGTAACTGCTTCCGAAGGCAACGGGCAGGTCAGTATTGAGATCCGTACCCTGGATGATTTTGTGGAGCAATTAAATCCCAAAAAAATAACATTCATCAAATTGATCGTTGAAGGCTTCGAACCGGAAGTACTGAAGGGTGGATGGAATACTATTGTAAAATACCGGCCCCCGCTTTTTTTAGAGGTCACTCCCGACTGGTGGAAAGAGTATGACTACAATATAGATGAGGTACTCGAAAAGCTTTTTAAATTAGGGTATACTTTCACAATTGAGCATCACAACGAAATGCTCTCCTATGAAGCCAAAAAATATGCAGACCGCGTGCAGTTCAATCTGATGGGAATTGTATGCTAAGATAATTTGAAACACTAGTTCATGAAGAAAATTATTCAAAGAGCTTTTTCAATTTTAAACGCTACCGAAAAGAAAAGAGGGCTTCTGATTATTGTATTGCTAGTATTACAGTCTCTGCTGGATTTTTTTTCTATTGCTTCATTCTTACCGGTAATCTTTTTAATCATTAATCCTGGATTTATATCATCAAACGAAATACTTAAATCTGCATTTATTTATTTTGGCTTTTCTTCAGCCGGAAGTTTCATTATAGCCATTACCTTCCTCGTCTTAGGTTTCACATTTGCGAAAGCTATCATAAGTTATGGGATTAGCCTGGTCAAGGCCAGATACATTTTTGGAATCGCCACAGCGTTGTCCGATCGTACGTTGGCACGTTACCTGGAAACAGGGTATCCTGGATTTTCTGATGCTGATTTTTCGCGCGAAGTGAGTCGCATTACAAACTATCCGGTAACCTTCGCCAACAGTCTGCTTTTGCCCCTCGCCAATCTCATTTCAGAAGGGCTTATTTTTATTTTAATTGTCGCTTGTATAGTTGTATACGACATAAAAATCATACTTCTGCTTATCATCGTACTTATACCTTTTGTTGTAATGTATCTGTCCTTTAAAAAGAACACAAATCATATTAGCCAGAACATCAAGGATAAGTTTCCCCTGTACCTGAAATATGCTCAGCAGATTGTTGAGGCTCTTATTGAGATCAAGATATCTGCTCAAGAGAAATTCTTTTCAAAGCGGTTTACTAAAACAGCACGTGAGCTTAGTGAAGTTTTTGCTTCCGATCATATTATTCAAAACAGCCTGATACGATTTACGGAGGTTATCGCAGGGGTTATTATCTGTGTCTTGGTGATCTATGCTGTGTTCAGTGGACAGACTTATCAGCAAACTATTCTGATCCTAACTATTTATGCCGGAGCAAGCTTTCGTATTATTCCTTCCATAAACCGGATCCTGCTCGCATCCTTTCAAATACGTTCACACGAATACATCGTACAAGAATTAGCAGACTTGAGCAATAGCAAACCTGCCAAGCCAACGGAACCGTCAACAGAGTCCCTTCTCTTTTCAGAGAGACTTGATTTGATCAATCTTTCATTTGGCTATTTGAACGAGCATACCATATTGAAAAACATAAATCTTACTATCAGAAGGGGCACCAAGGTAGCACTCACTGGAAAATCCGGAGAAGGTAAAACAACTTTATTATTGATCCTTCTCGGGTTCCTGAAAAACTACACCGGTGAGATCAGGATTGACAGTAACATTGTATCGCAAAACTCTCTCCGGACGATTATGGGTTATGTACCGCAGAATCCATATATCATGGATGGCACCATTGCTGAAAATATTGCTTTCGGAATTGATGCTGAGAATATCGACCGTTCAAAGATTCAGGATCTACTTCATGAGCTTGATCTTGATGGACTGATCGAACGACTTCCAGAGGGAATTGATTCGCAGATTGGAGAAAGAGGTGTGAAGCTGTCCGGAGGGCAGCGACAACGCATAACATTAGCGCGGGCGCTTTATGCAAATGCAGATATTCTGTTAATCGATGAAGCCACCAACCAGCTGCATCATTCATTAGAGGCAGAAATTATGAAATTATTGGATGACCTCAAAGCCAAAGGCAAGACCATTGTTATAATTACCCACAAACTCTCAAAGCATGCTGCGTATGATTTCATATATCGGCTAGAAGATGGGAACCTTGTTGAGTCTGCTTCTTTTGAACTAATTTAATCAATTGAAGGCAGATCGGCATTGCAATACACTCCACCTCACAATAGTTATTCAAAGGGATCAGATCTTCACCTGATCCCTTTGAATAACTATTTATCACTGCGTCAAAATCATTCGTTTGGTATCGATTACTTTACCATCTACTATTAATGCATAGATGTACATGCCTGGTTTCAATTCGCTAGCTGATACTTTTACGGCTGCATTGCCGCGACTATTTACTGGGATGGATTTCAATTGAGATCCCTCCAGGTTATAAATTATTATGTTAGCGGTACGCGCAGCTTCAGGCAGCACCATGTGAATTTCCGTGTCAACAGAAAAAGGGTTAGGATTATTTTGTCGAAGCCCAATTGTGCTACTTTCTGAATTAGCATCATTGCTCTTTAACCCTTGATTGTCGATCTGGCTTAGCAACACGTCAATTTTCTTTTGCTGTTCATCTACCTTAGCATTTAACTCTTGAACTGCTTTTACCAGAGGCACAACAAAATCAGCATAACGGATGCCATAGGGATCCTTATCATTTTTTGGTAAGTCAACCCCAGAAAACGTATATCCTGAATCTTTGATGATCTTTTCAACATCCTGCGCTATAAAACCTGTTTGTCTAGGCTTGCTAATGCTTTCTGTTCTGATTTTCATACTATCAGGTATCCCAATAAACTTATCAAATTTATCATCATCAATTACATAGCTCACTGGTTTCAACTGGTTGATAAATTCCAATCCTCGCACATCATATTTAATATCTCTTTTAAACCGACCATCAGATAAGGTTGTCATCCTACTTGACCACCAATGCTTGTGACAGATGAGTTTCCAACCCTAATTTGATTAGAAGCAGTTGTTTTAGCATTTGATCCTAATGCCGTTGTATTATTCACATTGATGCTTGACGGGCCAGAGTTATAACCAACCCCTGTATTGTAGCTCCCTGCATCTGGATCATATAGGGCATGATAGCCATTCGCTACATTAAATTGGCCAGTTGTGTTTTGATAGAGTGCCTGATCACCGGTGGCAGTATTATAATGACCTGTTGTGTTAAGAGCAAGTGCATTATGTCCGGTTGCTGTGTTAAGTTGTCCAGTGGAATTTGAATATAAAGCTCGCCACCCAATAGCTGTATTATTCACTGAAGATGTATTAGAATACAATGCCCTATAGCCGATTGCTGTATTTTGCTGGCCCGAAGTATTCGAATAAAGTGCTTGATACCCAAAAGCATCGTTCTCATACCCTGTTGAATTTAAATAGAGTGTCTGGTACCCCATGGCCGTATTGTAAGAAGCGGTATTTGTATATAGCGACTGGTAACCAACAGCAACATTTACAATTCCTGTAGCATTAGAGTATAGAGCTTGATAACCAAAAGCGCTATTGCCAGAAGCTGTAGTGTTTGAAGCAAGAGCGTGAACTCCTACTGCCGTATTATTAGTACCTGTTGTATTTGCATATAAAGTAGCATTTCCTGTGGCTGTATTACTGGTTCCGGAGGTAGTAGAATATAGCGCCCAATTTCCAGTAGCCGTATTATACCATCCTGCGTTGTTAGAATAAAGAGCATGTATACCAAAGGCACTATTAAAGCTTCCTGTAGAATTGGAATACATAGCCTTATAACCAAATGCATTATTTTGAGTGCCTGCAGTTATGCTTTGACCACTGTATGCACCGAAAAATGAATTTTGATTACTCGTAGTTGTTGCTGCGTTACCTGAGTAATAGCCAAAGAAACTATTCTCGGTTCCACCGGTACCCGAATTAACACCGTAGTTTGTGTTCTGTGCTTGCAAAACGACTGTTGTGATCGCAAGCAATAGCGAGAGGAGGTTTTTTTTCATAAAGGATGATTTTAATATTAAGAAAAAATAAAATTTCCGTTAACGGATTATAACTCCCAACAAAAGAATATCAATGAATTTAAGACATGCACTTCTAAATCACAAGTATTATTTAAGAGTAAAAGTAACTTATACTTTTACGTCTTGCTGATTACATTATTTATCAGGGACGTGTATTTTTTGTATGACCATACTGCATCATATGTGGTGATCCACTCATAAGCCTTTTGCGTCATCTGCCTGTACAATTCCTGATTGTTAACCAGGTGTAACAATGTCTCCGCCATTTTCTTTTCATCTCCTGGCGAGAAGGTTAGTGCATAACCATCACCAAGATCCACAAGCGTACCAACATTCGACCCGCACACGGCTACACCACTTGCCATAGCTTCCTGAACAACAATTGGCTCGGCTTCAAAGCGCGAGGAATGAAGCAGTATATGAGCATCTTTAAAATAAAGAGGCAGCCGTGAATTGGGCACATAACCCTCGAAGGAAATTTTGTCAGCAATTGAAAGATCATGAACAAGCTTTTGAACATGAGGGGTATCAAACCCGCCACCCAATACAGTGAGGTGACACTCTATTTTTTTTGAGATGATGCTGAATGCCCTGAACAACGTATCCTGATCTTTAACCGAACCATAAAATGCAATATGAATAAATTGAACCGGGAAGTTCACCGTTCGTTTTTTGTACTGAAATTTTTCGGTATCAATGCGCAAAGGCAACGTGATGATCTCCCGGCTAAACGGAAGATGCTGAAGCGCCAGATTTTTCTGATAGTCTGAAACCGTCACCAGAACGTCTGATTTCCGGCAAACTTCAATACTGATCTTTTTTAACCAGGGAATGGTTAAGCTACCCAGGTTGTATTGTGGCAATGCTACGGCCTCCGTTGCCAACAGTTGTGTAAGTACCGGTTTATTGAATAATCTGCCCAATATGATCCCTGCTTTACCTGCGGGATAAACCGATATAGAATAGAAAAGATCAAACGGGCGGAACAAATGCTCCCAGGCACAGTGTGCAGCTACTAAAAAATATTTTAAACGACCAGGGATCGGCCACGATACAGGTTTCCTGACTCTTATGGTTGAGGGAACTTCAGTATGATCAAAAGGAAGGAAGCTATAAAAACTGATGTCATAATGATGTGATAATCTTCCAAACAATTCAATGATTACCGGCACGCCCAGCAATCCCCTATCCAGGGTTCCCATTCCAAATACAGCTATTCTGGGTTTTTTCATTTTCATCATTTCACATACAGGTCATGATAGCACCTAACCGTAGCATGAATATCATTTCGCACGGACCATTGCACAGCACCTGAAATAATTTTTTGAGAACGTGTGTGATCGTCAACAACAGATAGCACTTCTGCGGCCAGTGATCTGAAATCACCAACGTCAACCGCCACGCAACAATCCGGAAGATCAAACATCAATCCCACCTTTGTTCCGCATACCAGAAGCCCGCTGCTCATAGCTTCTGTTACGACTTCGCTTTGCCCCTCAGAAAGAGACGTATGCAAAAGCAAGTCAGCCTGCTCGTAATACTTCGGCAGCTGCTCGTACAGCACAGGCTCTACTATTTTTACTTTGTACGTCAGGTTCAGATCATGGATCATTTTGCTCAGGTGATTTTCCAGAACACCTTCACCAATTAATGTAAGCTGAGCATCCTTTTTATCACTAATGATCTTAAAGGCCCTCAACAGCGTATCCTGGTCTTTCACCGGGTGCAGATTACCAATGTGCAAAAATTTTAGGGGTAGTTTCAATTGTCTCTCTTTGAAGCTAAACAAGTCTGTATCTATTCCCCAGGGAATCACACGAAGCGGTTTCCCTTTGTATCCCGCCTTCTCCAGATTGTCAACCAGATACTGTGTAAGGGCGTTCGGCTCATCAGTTTCATTCAACGTCCAGAAAATCAGTTTTCGGTTCAAACCACGTTGCAACTGTCCATACTGAATTTCAGGAAGAGCAATAGCATCTCCGCCCAAAACACTCACAATACTCTTCAGATTATAAAGTTTTCCAGCTACAACAGCCAGCAAGCCACAAGGCAAAGCCCAAAAACCATGCACTGCCTGAAATTTTTTTTGCCGGTGATGCTTCCAGAAAACAGTAAAAAATTTCGCGAACCTCAATATCAGGTTAGAACTATATATATCAACAATCGTGAACCCTTCGGCTTTATAATCTTTATTGACAGGAAAAAGCTGAAACACCGTGATATCAAAATCAACCGACAACAACCTGACAATACGTTCCAGTACAGGAACACCAATATTGTTCCTGCCAGTACCGATACCCCCGGGGATAATGAAAGCAATAGTCGGCTTAGCGTTCATTGATTTTTCGTTGAATGATGTTGATCATTTTACTGGCAATAGCATTATACGAAAGCTTCTGTGAGAACTGATGGATAACTTTTCGCGACTCCATTGACACGTCTATGGAAATGGTTTTACGAAGCGCTTCTACCAATGCCACTTCGTTACCCGGAGTGTACAGCAATCCGACATTTCCATGATCTGTCATCATTCTGAAAGAAGGGATATCCGTAAGCACCGGAACACATCCACACGACATCGCTTCACATACTGAAATACCACTTCCTTCATAGTACGAAGTTGAGATTATAAATTCAGCGCTGCTGTACCAGAACGGCAACTCACTATGATTCACCTTACCAACCAATGTGATATTATCGGATTGCTCTGCGATTTCTTTCAACTGGGATTCCTGTTCATAGGACTGATAGATCACATACAGCCTGGCACCCGGAAATTCAGCAGCAAACCGGACAAATGCACGCGCCAGTAGAATCGGATTTTTATTCTCATCGAGTCTGCCCACCCATAAATAGATTGGTGCTCCTGAAACCTTTGTCGATTTGCGTGATAGTTGTCTGTCGAGCAGATTAAAAGCCGAAGAAGCTTCCATCACTTCATGAATTTTGGAAACCGAGCGTATTTGTTTACGCTCTACCCATGAACTGGCCAGTCCAAGAGATGTAAAGAAATAGGCCGCTATGTATCGGTCAGCTGCGCGTTGAATAAATGCCCTGACATCATGATACGCCCGTTCTGCATGATGTTGTGCAGTGATCAACGTTTTACGAAGACCATATTGCAAGAGAATCACCTGGAATGGAAAAATCAATCCGTGAACAACAACAGCATCCGGATTCAATCGCTTTGCATACCTGATCAATCGCACCGGAAAAAACGTCTGCCATCGTTTCAGGTTGAGAAAGTGATACTCCACACCGTTAACATCTAAAACTCCAGAGTAATTAATACAATGAATGCTCTTAACAGAAATTCCCTTCATGGCCATGTGATCCAATATACCCGTATAAAAGCTGATCTGCTTTAACCACTTTTCCGGATCACGCTGATCTCTCATATGCGCAAAAGATATATGAACAATAGTCATCAGCGCTTGAGAATTTGAAGTGGTAATGAATGATCTTCGCGCCACTGAATATAGTATTGATGAACATGTGAGAGACAGGAAGAACTATCCGGGTTTCTATACCGATTAACTATGCGATAAACATGAAGTCGGTGAATGCCAATGTCGGCAGATGAATCCAATTCGAGTTCATAATACGCATTCATCATGGCCGGTAAAGGAATACTAAAGACTGAAGATCGCTCCTCTGAAGTCTGAAAATTTTCGGGTGGCTGCACAGGTTGCATGTGATTTTTCCCCAAGCCATATACTTCCTTGAATCCTGACGCATTCACCAGCGATAAAACAATTTTCTTATGCTGTTCCACCTGTTCATTCGCCATTCCTCCGATGCGAAGGGATCCGATGTAGTGTGTATCATTGATCGGACCATGTAAATCGGTGGGGAACATATTCATCAGCTTTCCGTCTTGTACTGTTATCACAGCAATGATCCTGGGAATGGCATACGCAATACGCACCTGATCATACAGATTCCCTGTCAGATCAACATTTCCGGTTGCCCGAACTTTTCGGCTATCTCGAAAGCGATTGATGAACTGATGCAAGCCACTAAGAAATTTATGAGTTCCACGTATACCCTCATAAATTACGAGGGTGGACTCACCATAAATTTCCTGACTGATCCTACGAAGCGTTAACGTTGCAAGTGTTTTATCATCACTTGCTTTAAAATGAAGGTGTATCTGATTCTCGTAGATAACTGATGAATTAGTGACATCATGAGGGAAGACCAAACCGATTATCAATGGTTTATATCCTAAGAAAAGATGGTTTTTTGTTACATCCAGGGAATAGGAAGAATTCGGTACGCCTAAATATACTGACAGGCCGGTATTGAATTTTAACAGGTCAATACAGCCATACTCCTGCTGAACAGAAAGGCCGGTTATGATTTTCTTTATACTCAATTGAGGTAATTTTCTTAAAATAAATTTATCCGCTGACTATTTTGTTAAAGCCTTTGTGACAGATTAGGTGTCGGATGGATTATCCGGAACGAGGTTGATTTATTAACTTTCGTAACTCTATGAACAAGGTCCTGATCTTTAATCCCCGAAGTGCAAACGCCAAGTATCGTATCCCCAACTCTATTCTGCAAGTGGGGGCTTCGATTCATGGAAAGTACGAATATGTTTTTGTGGATGGAAATCTGGAAAAAGATCCCTGGTCGACAATCCAAAAACACCTCAACACCGGGACGTTCCGCTTCTTTGGATGTACGGTGATGCCGGGTCCGCAACTACGACAAGCCATCCCTTTTTCAAAGAAGATCCGTGAGGAACATCCGGACATATTTATTATCTGGGGCGGTTATTTCTCATCCAATCAGCATAAGTCTGTACTTACATCAGGTTTTGTCGATGTGGTAGTGAACGGCCCGGGCGATGAGGTATTCCCAAAACTATTGGATGCTGTCGTTAATCACGAGCCTTTCGACTCATTTGAAAATCTCATCTTCCTTAAAAACGGTGAGATCATTAAAACACGCCAGGCTGCACTTCAGGATCAGGATCGTCTTCCCCAATTGCCTTATGATCACTTGAACTCCTTTTATCCGCTTTCGCAATACCTTGGAAAAACCTTTCTCGGAAAAAAAACGGCTGCATACCACTCGAGTATGGGATGTCCATTCACCTGTTCATTTTGCGCAGTAGTTCCTATTTATAACGCACGATGGAAAGGCAAGTCAGCACCTCTGATTCATCAGGATATTAAGTACCTGATCGACACACATGGCGTGGACTCTGTTGAATTCCACGACAATAATTTTTTTGTCAGTGAAAAGAGAACGGTAGAGTTTGCCAGACTAATTAAAGATGAAAAAATATCATGGTGGGGTGAAGGCCGCATCGATACACTCGATAAGTATTCAGATGAATCACTGGCGATCATGCACGAAGCCGGATGTAAAATGATTTTCTTCGGTGCTGAAACCAGCAACGATGAGCTCTTAAAAAAGATGGACAAGGGCGGAACGCAGACCACCGCACAGATGAAACAATTTGCAGAACGGTTGAAGCGGGTCGGCATCATTCCTGAATATTCTTTTGTGCTTGGCTTTCCGGCAGAAACACCGGAAAAGGTAATGGCTCAAATTGATCAGGATATCGCCTACATAAAGGAAATCAAAGCCATAAATCCACAAACGGAAATTATTATCTATGTCTATAGTCCGGTGCCCACAGAAGGATCGGAAATGTATGAAGAGGTGAAGAAGTCAGGTTTTCGTTTTCCGGAAAAACTGGAAGACTGGCTGGCTCCGGAGTGGCAAAATTTTGATCTGCGGAAAAATCCATTAACCCCCTGGCTGACTCCTAAAATGATCAATAAGATTTTAGGGTTTGAAACCGTATTGAATGCACAGTATCCAACGGTATCGGATTTCAAAGTCACTACCTTCCAGAAAAATGTAATGCGCTGGATGTCTACTTTCCGTTATCAGTTGAATTTTTTCTCATTCCCATACGAGTTAAAGGCATTGCAAAAATTCTGGCTCCGTTACCGTCAACCGGAAATTGAAGGGTTTTACCAGGAATAAAATGAAGCAAGCACTGCTGCAGTTAATTGCGAAACCATGGCATATTGGTGTGCGCTGGTATTTATCTAAACCACGACCATACACCTATAAAGATATTTGCATGACGGTGTCACCTGGTGTCTTTCATCCAGGTTTCTTCTTTAGCACACGCCTGGTGTGCAAATTTCTGGAGACACAGAATCTCGAACGGAGAAAATTTCTGGAGCTGGGCTCCGGCTCAGGTTTTCTTTCCATTGTGGCTGCACGCATGGGGGCATTGGTAACCGCCTGTGATATCAACCCAAATGCGGTGAATGATACACGCTTAAATGCGCAGTCAAACAAAGTACATCTCGATGTCATTGAATCCGATCTTTTCAACTCTATACCACAGCAAACCTTCGACTGGATTATTATAAACCCTCCCTACTATCCGGCAGACCCGAAGAGTGATGAGCAGCATGCGTGGTATTGTGGATTACACCATCAGTATTTTGAGAAATTATTCGGCTCGATGAATCGTTACATCACTCCGGAAAGTAAGATCCTTATGGTACTCTCTGATGTTTGTGACATGGAAAAGATTAAGGCCATCGCCCTACAACACCACTGGACCTTTGATAAAATTTTGGAAAAAAATGTATGGGCTGACGGAAAAAATTATCTCTTCTGGATCAGGGCATTAGAATGATTGTGTAAGCCCTACGTGCAGTGAGCACACACAGCGAGAGCATATACTATCGTTTTTCATGTCCAGGTTTTTCCGGAACGCAATAGCTTCACGAGAATTGAGGATTTCATCAATTGAACCGCCTGAAAGGTTGCCGTACGATTTATGAAAGAAACAGGGTTTCACTTCTCCATCGGTTTCAATTACGGCTGATACCCAGGGTGCATTGCATCGCTTAACCGGAAAAATACCCTCATGTAAAAGAGCTTTATAGTACTGAACGATCTCACGCATTTTCTGTGGACTTTCAGCTATAAATCTATTCTTATAAAGTTCCGGGAACTGCCGGATCGTATTTTCTATTATTAGCTCAAAGGTCTCCACTTCTGCTTTATTCAGCTCGATCTCTTCTACTTTGTTTTCAGTCCAGGGATCATTTCGGTTAAATGCTGAAGTAGAAACATCTGCTGGTAAAAATGAAATCTGATCGAGCCCCAGTGATTTCGCAGTTGAAATTATATCGATCAGGTGGTTAAAATTCAATTTTTGAAGAACACTGCGGCCGGTAATTCTGAAACCGGGCTTCAGTTCCTTTAAGCTTCTGACCCCTTCGCTTAGTTTCTCAAATGCTGCCGGGATATTGCGTATATGGTTATGCACCTCAGGGCTTCCATCCAGCGAAACAATAACTTCATCAACATGCTTTAAAATATTTTCAGCGTTTGTTTTAAGTGTTAAACCGGTGGAAAGTAAACTGATTTTCACTCCGATAGATTTTAACACTTCGCAAAACTTCCATAGGTTTGAATGCATCAGCGCCTCACCTCCGGAAAGTGCCACATACTTTACTCCCAGTTTTCGGAATGATTCAATGTGGGGCTGTAGTTGTTCAACCGTAATCTCCTGTTTGTTCTGATTTGCTTTCCAGATATCACACATCACGCAACGACAATTACAACGGCTATGTGGCATAAGCACCAGCACGGGTAATTCGTGAATACGATCTGTTGCCAGTGAGAGAATCCGTTTGAGCATCTCTCAAAGTTAAGTGATGAAGACGTATTAAAAGCTAACTTATAAAATATACTCAACGCCCACTGCGAGCATCGCACCGAAAACTGCTACTGCCATTTTCTTCGCGTTGAACCGGTGATCAGGACTGCTTTCAAAAACGATGGTGGTTGAGATGTGTAAAAAATTGCCACACACCAGAGCATAGAGAAAGATCATTCCCTCAGCGGTAAGAATCTGGCTTTCGGAAAGGTATGTGCTGAGTAAAAGTCCGATTGGTGCTGCGAGTGAGAAGCCTACTAGATAGGGAATGGCTTTGGACCGTGATCCTAGTTGGAATGCAAGCACGGTCATCAGTGCAAATGCCGCTGGGGCTCGGTGAAGCGCAATTCCCAACAGAATAGCGTTCACATCATAATGCGTACCCAGATGCTCTGGTTGCGCCAGCATACCGCCTTCCAGAAAAGCATGAATACAAAGTGCAGTCAGTAATACAATAGCAGAGATGGGTTTGGTATGATCATGCGAATGGTGGTGATCATGATTATGTTCGTGATCATGCTGATGAGCATGGATATGACCGTGTTCGATACCCGAAGTAAAATATTCCAGTAACTGTTGAAGAAAAAAACCAGCCAGTACAAACAGACCAATCCATTCGGCACCAATGGGTTGATGATACAACTCCGGAAGTATGTGGGTTACGGTTATCCCGAATAAATATGCACCTGCAAATACCAGGAGTAATCTGAAACTGGTGTTTTTCCCCTTCGGGATCAGATAAATAAGAAATCCGGATAACAGCGGAGTGAAGAAAAGGACCAGTAGTTTGAGTGTCATGGAACGGACTTGCTAAAATGGGCGGCAAGATAGGCAAATTATGCTAAATGCAACAATGTATCATATTCGTTTTAGACGTTATCCATTAATCCTTATTGGAGGTGTGAGTTTTTTTAGACCTTTGACATTCACGCACAAATCACACACGACTAACGATTAATGGATAACGATTAACTTCCCACCCATGCGAGAAGACTACCTGACTGGAGAAAATGAAGGATTGAGTGCGAATGAGAAAGAATTCGAAAAAGCATTACGTCCTCTAAGCTTTGAAGATTTTACCGGTCAGCAAAAGGTAGTTGATAACATTAAGATATTTGTGCAGGCCGCAAAGCAACGGGAAGAACCTTTGGATCATGTACTTCTGCATGGTCCTCCCGGACTTGGAAAAACAACTCTTTCCAATATCATAGCCAATGAACTTCAGGCGAACATTAAAGTGACATCCGGGCCGGTGCTGGATAAGCCCAGTGACCTTGCTGGCTTACTTACCAACCTGGAAGCCAACGATGTTTTATTCATTGATGAGATTCACCGGCTTAATCCCATTGTCGAAGAATACCTCTATTCGGCTATGGAAGATTTCCGGATAGACATTATGCTTGACTCCGGGCCGAATGCACGTTCAGTTCAGATCGGGTTGAATCCTTTCACCCTGATAGGAGCTACCACGCGTGCTGGTCTGTTAACTTCCCCCCTCCGCGCACGGTTTGGTATTAATGCACGTCTGGAGTATTACGATTCAGAGTTGCTCAAAAAAATTGTCAAACGTTCTGCAGCTATACTAAACACTCCAATTGAGGAGGATGCAGCTTTTGAAATTGCCAGAAGAAGCCGGGGTACTCCGCGTATTGCCAACACACTGCTGCGAAGAACCCGTGACTTTGCGCAGATAAAAGGGAACGGCACCATCACCAAAGCTATTGCCCAGATAGCTCTCAATGCATTGGATGTTGATGAGAACGGACTTGATGATATGGACAACCGCATCCTGCTAACTATTATCGAAAAATTCAAAGGAGGGCCAGTCGGTATTACTACCATTGCCACAGCCGTTGGTGAAGAAGCCGAGACCATTGAAGAAGTGTATGAACCCTTTCTGATTCAGGAGGGGTATATCAAACGCACCTCACGGGGACGGGAAGCTACTGAACTGGCTTATCGACATTTGAAAATTGTTCCCCCCAGAAGCAAGGGTCCCGGCTTATTTGATTAAAACACCAGACCGTTTGCTATTAAGTCAGGAGAACACCTGGATTCACAAAGCCTCTAAGAAAATTTTAATCCGGAATCCGGATTTCAGAACCTGGAACATGGAACTGGGAATCATTATATTTGATTTCAACCTGATCGCTTATGAGAAAGATCTTCATCATCAGCAGCATTGTTCTATCGCTGCTCTTAATCATCTGGTCATATTATTGGATTGATGCCTTGTTCGGATTTATCATCCTGGGACCAATCATTTATTTAGGTGTGGTGGATATGATCCAGACCAAACAATCCATCAAAAGAAATTTTCCGTTGCTCGGAAGGTTGCGCTATGTATTTGAAGACATGCGCCCTAAAATCCAACAATATTTTGTTGAATCAGATACCGATGGATCACCTATCAACCGGAATGACCGGTCTGTAATTTATCAGCGCGCCAAGAAACAGGTTGATACTACTCCGTTCGGAACACAGCTAAATGTCTATGCAGAAGGTTATGAATGGATGAGTCACTCCATTGTTCCGCTTGATTTTCATAAGATCGATCACAATCCACGTGTTCAGGTAGGTAACAAAGACTGTAAGCATCCTTACTCAGCCAGTGTTTTAAATGTGTCAGCCATGAGTTTTGGTTCGCTGAGCGGTAATGCCGTTGAGGCATTGAATGCCGGAGCCAAGATTGGTGGTTTTGCGCACAACACAGGCGAAGGAGGCATCAGCCCACATCACACTAAGTTTGGAGGAGACCTGTTCTGGCAGATCGGTACGGGATACTTTGGTGCCCGCGATGAAGCCGGGAATTTCAACGATGAATCTTTTAAGAAGAATGCTTCCCGTCCGGAAGTAAAAATGATAGAGCTGAAGCTCTCTCAAGGGGCAAAACCAGGGCACGGAGGAATTCTTCCTGCCAAAAAGAACACACCGGAGATCGCGGCCATCCGCATGGTTAAACCAGGCACTACGGTATTTTCACCTCCTTTTCATAGTGCGTTTTCGACTCCACGCGAGATGATTGTTTTCCTGAAAAGAATGCGGGACCTGTCCGGAGGGAAGCCTGTGGGCTTCAAACTTTGTATCGGGCGCAAGAGTGAATTCATTTCCATCTGTAAGGCGATGGTTGAGCTGGACACCTATCCGGATTTCATCACGGTTGATGGAGGTGAAGGCGGTACAGGGGCTGCCCCTCCGGAGTTTTCCAATTTCGTGGGCATGCCGTTACTGGATGGGCTGGCTTTTGTGGACAATATGCTGAAGGGATTTAACATCCGTCAGCATGTAAAGGTGATCGCATCCGGGAAAGTGCTTTCGGGCTTCCATATTGTCAGGGCCATATCCCTCGGTGCAGACATGTGTAACAGTGCCCGGGCCATGATGATGGCGTTGGGTTGTATACAGGCATTAGAATGCAACAAGAATTCATGTCCGACTGGCGTAGCCACGCAAGATCCCGTGCTGGTAAACGGATTGGTTGTCGAAGACAAAAAAGTACGGGTAGCCAATTTCCACAAGCATACCGTAGAAAGCTTTGTGGAACTCCTGGCAGCTTCCGGATTGGATAATCCACGGAAGCTTAACCGGTACCAGGTTAGCCGAAGAGTATTCATGAACGAGGTGAGAACACTCGAAGAGATTTATCCATCCATACCGGTAGGCTCTATGTTGAGTGATGCCAAACCTGAACAGTACAGAAAGTCATTCGAATCAGCCAGTGCTGATCAATTTTAGTTTTCAAAAAATCAAAAACCGATGCTCTGGTTCTATGCCGGTCATCGGTTTTTATTATTTTTGCAAAACATTAAACACCTGTGCTTCGAAAGTTTTTCCCACGCGACAAAAACTACATTCTGGAAGAGGCACAGCTATCCCTGGAAAATTCTCTTTTACAGTATCTGGTTGATTTTATCAAGGTTGAATACCTGATGCGCTTCAACTCCCTGGGTCTGGTGGATGATACCGCTCAGCGGATAAAGGATCACAAAGAGTCAGATTTCACCCATCTCCATGAGTTCTACCTGAACCTGGCGGCTGTCTATCGGTTCAATTATTATGGCGATAACCAGCTTGAATTCATTTTCGATGGGCGTGACCCGAAGGAAAAGTATCTGGAAGAGTGGCCGGCTACCTTCCGGCAGTGGACAAGGGAATTTTGTAAACACGAACAATTCATCCGGGCCATCCTTGAGCTCACGGTTTTCTACCCGGAGGATTATACACCCCAGATGGTAGGACTGCGGTTAAGCTCATTCATTACCAGAATCTTTGAAGTTAAGATTGACCCGCAGAAGGGCATCTCCCGGATTAAGGTTGCATAAAAGCCCGGCCATCCCGTGACCAGGCGTTACCATTAATCTAAATCAAATCGATTTTCTCGACTTGTTTCTTTTAGCCAGCGGATGTGATTCCGGGTTGTAGTCCTTTAACATTTTATCCAGTTTTCTGCGATACCTGGGTTTACGGATATCCACATACACACCCTCAAGTTTTACCTCATGGATCTGCTCGTTCATTCCATTGTAAAAACGGATGATTGAATAGCTCCTGTTCTTTACATTGGTCTCAACCACCCAAAAAGCAGGGCTATTTTGCTGCGCCCATAGCGAAACAGAACACGCTATGATGATGCCAAGGGTAATGATCTTTTTCATATGATTTCATTTGGTATGGAGAAGTACGGAATACGGCCTGAATGATTTTCACTTCATAGACAGTGCAGGGCAGAAAGTAGACAGGGTTAATTTTATCCGTGACAAACTATTTTAGTCTACGGTTTATTCGTTTTTGTCTACGAACAGATCGGAAATAAAACTTTATCGATGGGTAAGAGTACTTTCACCTATGGACAGATTTTTTACCGCGTTGGTATTATCCCCCAGTCCACGTTACCGGCTGGGCAGGCATTTCCTGTTCTGGTTTGTATGCTGGGCTTTTAATGGTTTTATCTATGGCTTTTACTACATGGCAGGAACGGCCCACAATAAGTTCCTAATCTCCTACACAGAGTCACTGATTTACATGCCACAGCACATGTTCCTGAGCTATGGCATCATCTATCTGATCAGACCGTATTTTTTTGAAAAGGAAAAATACTGGACAGGATTTATGCTGGTTGTAATTTTTATCCTGTTGACAGCTCTGGGGTCACCGATAACCAATCGTCTCTTTATTATTCCCTTTCGGGAATACATGAATTACCCGATTAAAAATCAGTACCTCATTTTCTATTCATTTATGGGGGGGCTTCGCGGGTCCACAACAATCGCTGGTTTTGCTGTGGCCATTAAGCTCCTGAAGTCGTGGCATCTGAAAAAAGTAGAGAATGAAAAACTGGGAAAGGAAAAAGCAAAAGCTGAGCTGGAGATATTGAAAGGACAGATCCATCCACATTTCATGTTCAACACACTAAACAGCATTTATTCGCTTGCGCTGAAAAAATCAGATCAGACTCCTGAGGCCATTCTGAAGTTATCTCAGTTGATGCGATACATGCTTACCGAATGCTCAAAATCGGTGGTAGATTTAAAAACTGAGATTGAGGTATTGCAAAACTATGTGGATCTGGAGAAAGGCCGCTTCGGGGACAGGCTTGATATAAGTGTCTCCATTCAAGGTGATATCGATCATAACAAGATCGCCCCTTTGCTCCTGTTACCTTTCCTTGAAAACAGTTTCAAGCATGGCGCTAATGAAATGATCGAGCAGGCCTGGATCAGTCTGGATCTCCAGGTTATCGGATCAAATCTAAAGTTCAAGCTCATCAACGGAAGGCCATCCGATGCCTCTCCGTATCCGGAATCGGCTCATGTCGGACTTCAAAATGTAAAAAAACGTTTAGCGTTATTATATCCATCTGCCCATGAACTACGTATCCATGAGGATGAGGATTCGTTCATGGTAATCCTGACCTTGTCACTTGATCGTATAAAAACCGCTGAAGGATGAACAGCCCGATTCGATGCCTGCTTGTTGATGATGAACCACCTTCATTGGAAATCCTTCGTACCTACATCAGTACAGTGCCGATGTTAAAAGTAGTTGGAGAGTGTTATCATGCCATGGGCGCGTTTGAATACATTCAACATCACCCGGTAGATGTCATTTTTCTGGATGTTAATATGCCACGTCTGTCAGGCATTGAATTCATGAAGGCATTACCAAACCCACCGAAAGTAATTTTCACTACTGCCCATCGTGATTTTGCTGTGGACGGATTTGAATTAGGCGCGATTGATTACCTGTTAAAACCATATTCACTCGATCGGTTTTTAAGGGCCGTGCATCGCATGTTAAATCCGGATCAAAAAGCTCAACCTGAAATACCAGGCCGGTCGATAGAAAGTAAATCAGAGCGCTTCCTGTATGTTCGTGCTGACCGGAAGATGGTGAAGATACTCCTGGATGAAATCAGGTACGTGGAAAGCCTGAAGGATTATGTCCGGATATTTGTTGGTGAAAAACAGATCATCACCAAACAGACGATCACATCCCTCGAAGAAATGCTTCCTGAAGCCGAGTTTCTTCGCGTTCACCGATCATATATCGTATCGCAAAACAAAATTGATTCCTGGCATCAGCATGCCGTTTTCATTGGCAAAACAGAAATTCCGGTTGGTCCTTTGTATCGTCAGGAGATCATTAAACGACTGACAACGTCTACGCCCAATTAATCCTCCGCCTGTCGCTTGATGGCTTTCAGCATTTCCTTGCGGATGATGCCACTGAATGGGCGGATTACAAACCAATAGCGTGAAAATTTTTTCCGGCTGTTCTCATCTGCACAGAAGATGCGTGTCTCTGTGGCGAGCCGTATGCCTCTTCCTTCGGGAGTCAGGTAAAAATTCCAGCACGCCTTAGCAAACCCTTCCTGGTTAAGCTTCGTGAATTCCTTCGGATCAAAATATTGCAAATCACCGGTAGGCTTCCAGAATCTACCGATCAAGCCGATGATTATTTCCTGATCAGGTATCACTTCAAGCGTAATAAATTTTCCTTTTGCCAATCCATTAAGCGAGGTCATGGAAGCCGGAATACCTCTCAATGCAAAAAGTATTCTGATGATCCAGGATCGCCTGAAATCCATGTTATCAACCAACGAAAAGATTTTTTTGGGTGAAGCCTGAATGACAACGCTGTGTCCTTCTGAAAAATGAAATACAGGAAGATACTTATCGTGTAGCATCAGGCGCTGGCAGGAATATGTACCTGGTCTGACTGTGTTGATGGCAATGAGAAATAGAAAACAGTTCCCCGGCCCTCTTCTGTTTCAAACCAGATATTGCCACCATTCTTTTCAATAAATTCTTTACAGAGCAACAGACCGAGACCGGTTCCTTTCTCCTGTTTGGTGCCTGGTGTAGTTATACTTCCCAGGGTGAACATGCGATCGCGGTTAGCTGTAGGAATGCCTACACCGGTATCAGCTACTGAAATCACTACTCGTCCGTTTGACCGAAGGGCACTGATCGTAATCGCTCCATTTACACCCGTGAACTTCAGCGCATTGGTAAAAAGATTTCTAAATACCGATCGGATCATATTCAGATCGGCAAATGCCTGCAGTGAAGGTTCTGTATTGTTACTTACGCGTATTTCTTTCTTTCGTGTTTCAGATTCCAGCAGGTCAATAGTTTCCTGGGCAATCTTATTGAGATCGACATATACCGGTTCGAATGATTCTCCTTTTAATTGCAGCGTAGCCCATTGTAACAGGTTTTCAATGAATTCCGTGGTCTGGCTGAAGCGTGCTTCCAATGCAGCAGAGAGTTTCTGAAATTCTTCACGGCTCACATCACCTGACTTCATCAGGGACAGTGCCAGCTGTAATGAACTTAACGGTCCTTTAATGTCATGTGAAACAACTGAAAATAACTTGTCTTTTACCTGATTAACTTCTTCAAGGCGTTTACTTTTTAACTGAATCTCTTCTAACCGAAGTTGTACCTCCTGCTCAAGTCTCTCATTTTCCATCTGACCACGTTTCAACTCCATTTCTTTGGCAAGCTGATTTTCCTTCCGGAGTTGATTCCAGCGATCGCCCAAAGCAAAAGCCAGCAGCAGCATTTGAAGTATACAACCCGCCATAAGGCCCGAATAATTTGTACCCATGTAACCCGGCATGATCCCTATGCTGCTGATCGTGAAAACGACTGCCGCAATCATAGGTGTGAACCAGGCCAGTAAATAGTATCGCGCAGGTTGATATTTTTTGTAAAAACAATACCCGGCACTGATCAGTGCCAGAATACAATGGATCAAAATCAAATAGTTGTGATATTGAAAAGAGATCTGCCGGAAAAAGACAGTCATTAAAACCACTAAAGCGAGGTCGAGAAACATATCGGCCAACAGAAGTTTATCCAGCCACTTGCTGAACTTTTTAACATTCAGAAAGGACCGCGTCAATAATGTTGAGCACACGACAAATACCGGCCCGGTAACCATAGCCAGAATATCATTGAATTCCGGATGTTCCGGGTAGAGGTATAAAAATGAGTAACCCTGAAAAAAAGCAACAACGTTTACCATCGTGATCAGCGTGAGCACATAATAAAATGTGATCTGATCTCTCACGGACAGGAACAGGAAAAGCTGGTATAAAATCATCAGGAACATGGCACCGTAAAAAAGTCCATTGACGATTTGTACCTGGTATGAAGCTTTGGCAAAGGCATCACGCTGCCAGATGGTAACCGGAATCTGTATGGAAGAAATACTTTGAACGCGGAAGTATATCGTCTGCTGGTCACCTTGCGAAATATTGAATTTAAAAATCGGTTGTCGGTGTGCTACATCATGTTGTGAAACCGGATAATGATCACCGGATGTTTTATGATGGAGAATACTATCGTTCTTCACCACATAAAGATCGATCCTATCGAGTGGAGCATAGGCCACTTCGATCAACCATTCTGTGTTCGAAGCGGTATTGGTCACATCAGCCTTAAACCAATGCGCTGAGCGATCAAAGCCCATGTTGGGTGATTCATCCGATGGCAGGGATTGAAACGTAAGCTTTTGTACCTCCGTAATTTTCAGTTGCTGGGTAGCATCTTTCAAATAGGACAGGTGGCCGTTCACATCAACTTTACCAACCTCTGTTAAGGTAATAACCGGTTGTGCTGTCGCACCCAGCGACAGTAGTACAAGGCCAATGAACAGGAACATCCTGCAGCGCATAACGTTTATTTACTTTCGTTGAGTCATTGCAAATTCCTTTGCAAAATAGGTAAGGATAACGTCAGCTCCCGCCCTCTTAATACTGAGCAACGTTTCTTTCATTACCCGTTCACCATCCAGCCATCCTTTTTGAGCAGCTGCCTTCACCATTGCGTATTCGCCACTAACATTATAGGCAGCTATCGGCAACACCGAATTATCCTTCAACAACCTGATTATGTCAAGATAAGCCAAAGCCGGTTTTACCATCAGAAAATCTGCACCTTCTTCTGTATCAAGTTGAGCTTCTATCAGTGCTTCCTTCCGGTTCGCTGGATTCATCTGATAGGTTTTCTTATCTCCAAATTTTGGAGCCGAGTCCAATGCATCACGAAATGGATTATAAAAACCACTGGCATACTTAGCTGTGTAGCTCATGATGGATACTTCTGTAAATCCATTTTTATCCAATACGTCACGCAGATAGCCCACTCTTCCGTCCATCATATCCGATGGGCCCAGAATATCAATTCCAGTTTCTGCCTGGGCAAGTGCCATCTTTCCTAAGATCTCCAATGTTTCATCATTCAGGATTTTTCCATCCTTTACAAATCCGTCATGGCCATCAGAACTATAAGGATCCATGGCAACATCGGTTATAATGCACGCCTCCGGAAATTTCTTTTTTATCTCACGTAATGCCTTCAGGTAAAAAAAACCTGAATCATAGCTTTTTGACGCAGTCTTGTCTTTGAATGAATCTTCAACAACGGGAAAAACATCAAACGCCCGTATTCCTAACTTCATACATTCTTCAATCTCCTTCAACATTAAATCGACAGACAGCCTGAAAATTCCCGGCATCGAAGCTACTTCTACCTTTTTAGCACTGCCCTCCAGCAGAAACAATGGAAAAATAAGATCATCCGTGCTTACCTGAGTCTCCTCTACCATTTTCCGTATGGCTTCCGATTTCCGGTTTCTTCTGGGTCTTCTGGAAAGTAAACTTGCTGTCATCTGAATAGGTGAAAAGACCAAAGTTAGTGCTTCCGCAACAGTACACAAGGGAGGGTCAAATCAAGTTTGAGGCTCCAATTTGAGGGGTCAATACGGTTTAGGTTTTCAGGTTTTAAACGCTAAACTTTAGACTTTAAACCATAAACTTAACGATGTCAAAAAAGACCGGGAACTTCATAAAGATCGTAAGCTGGTCTTTGTTTGCGGGGGTGGTTGCTCTCAATATTGTTGCCTTTGTTCACGCTTATACATTTACACATTTCACTGCCGATACCGTTGAACGAACAAAAGACCCCAGCGAGCTGTCACCACTGTCAAAAATCAAAATACTGTTTACGGGTATCGACAACCCAAGGCCCCGGCCCAGATCATTTCCGAAGAAACCTTTTCAGACCATTGAGATCGTCAGCACTGAAAAGCTGGAAGGTTGGAAAATTCCAACTCTACATGCCAGGGGAACAGTCATTTTATTTCATGGATATGCAGGCGAGAAATCTTCATTGCTTTCGCGTGCTGATGAATTCAATCGCCTTGGTTACAATACCGTGTTAATTGATTTTATGGGTTCTGGTGGTTCATCCGGCAATGCCACTACCATTGGGTTCGAAGAAGCTGAACAGGTAAAGGATTGTTTTGAGGCAGTTCATCAATCAGGTGAAACGAATATTATTTTATTCGGCACCTCAATGGGGGCCGCTGCAATTCTGAAAGCCCTGGATGATTATGCATTCTCACCAACCGGTATCATTCTGGAATGTCCATTCGGTTCGCTTTACAAAACAGTCACTGCACGATTTAAAATGATGGGTATACCGGATTTCCCTATGGCTGCTGTATTAACATTTTGGGGTGGTGTCCAGAATGGTTATTGGGCATTCGGTCACAATCCATATACTTACGCGCAATCTGTTCAATGTCCGACCTTGTTACTTTTTGGAGAACAGGATGATCGTGTGTCAAAAGAAGAAACAGAAATGATATTCTCAAATATCAACGGTCCAAAAACGTTAAAGGTATATCCGGATGCAGGTCATCAGATCTTCACCTCCGAGAATGAACACAATTGGATCCGCGATGTTTCTGCATTTGTTTCGAGGCAGTCTGATAAAAAGCAACCTCTATAAAGTTATACTATCACCGATTTTAGGGATCACTGAATTTAGTTTGAACTGTTTTTTAATACAGCCTGCCAATGCGGTCCTTGGTCCATTTTCACCGTGTGTCAGTACAACTTTTGGTTTGCAGGGCGCCAGGTATGAAAACCATTTCAAAAGATCAGTCTGGCTGGCATGCGCACTGAATCCGTTCAGGGTATGAATTTTTGCGCGTACCACTTTTTCTTCTCCAAAGAGTGAAACTTTCTGAGCTTTCTCTACTAATCGTCTCCCCAGCGAACCATGAGACTGATACCCAACGATCAAAACATGCGTGTTGGGATTGCTGATATTGTGCGATAAGTGGTGAAGAATTCTTCCGCCATTGCACATTCCGGCTCCCGCCAGAATCATACAAGGTCCTTTAACGTGGTTTAATGCTTTTGAAGAATCAGCCGTCTGACTGGGAATAAAGTAATCGGGATTTAGTGGGAACGCTCCCTTGCGTTTTAATAGCTGAAACTCATCATCCAATAATTCCTCATGATTGCGATATACATTGAGCGCGCTTATGGCCATCGGGCTGTCCAGGTAAACCGGAAAGGCAGGAATTTTTTTGGAGTGGAACAGATCAGCAAGGTGATAAATGATTTGCTGAGCCCGACCGATAGCAAACGTAGGTACCAGCATTTTTCCGCCTGACGCGCAAGCCTCAGCTACAATGGATTCAAATTCTTTCAACGTCTGATCATAGGGTTTGTGATCACGATCTCCATAGGTGGATTCCAGAAAAACCAAATCTGCTTTCGTAAAATGCTCAAAAGGCTTCAGCAGGGGAAGCGATACCGGACCAAGGTCACCGGAGAATACAATGGTCTTCAGTTTTCCTTTTTCAGTTACATCAAGCCTGATGCTTCCAGATCCAAACATATGTCCGGCTTCAATCCATGTAGCTGTAATCCCTTCTGCTACTACAATCGGAATATTTGTTTTGACCGATCGCGTTAATTCACGCATAAACTCTACATGCTCCGTGGTGTAAAGTGGTTCGAAGGGTGGCTCTCCTTTTTTCCAAATTTTTCTGTTCTTACGCATGGCGTCAGCCACCTGAAGCCGGGCTGAATCCTGTAAAATAATCTGCGCCAGTTCAAGCGTTTCGTTGGTACTGTAAATGGGATTGTCGTAACCAAATTTGATGAGCAGCGGAACCCGGCCTGTATGATCCAGGTGACCGTGAGTCAGCAGGACAGCATCAATATTCTGAACCTTGGTGCCTTGTGGTAATTTGTTTTTAGCTTCAGATGTTTTACCTCCCTGAAACATACCGGCATCGATCAGCACATTGGCCTTATCTGTTTGAACCAGGTAAGCCGATCCGGTTACTTCTCCGCCTGCGGCACCAAAAATTTTTACATTCATCTCTACCCGTTTTGGATTTACGCTTTGGATTCTTTCACTACAGATTCAGCATAAAGCCATGCAAATTTCCGAAGCTGGAGATAGTTCATCTTTCCGGCAAGCCCTATCCGCTGCACCAGATCATTCAATGCTTTTGAAAATACCTCATAGGTAATCAGCTTGTCCGGATCCAGTGGAAGCTTGTATTCAGCAATGTACTTCCGATAAAAATCGTGGTTCTGTTCACTGTAGATCGGAAAAATATCAGGGTTGTGAAAATTGCAATAAACAGAGGCGAAATGAAGCAAGTGGTGGTCTTTTCCCTGCGCAGAGATGCGGGCGATATCTTCAACTACCGTCATATCGTTCCGCTTTAACCGATCGTCAATATTTAATTTTACAATATGACTGATCATATCCGCTTCCAGCGAAAGAGAACGGACATCGCCATCGTTTAGAGCGCTTACTTTTGTTCGTACATCTTCTGTTTTGGAATTTCCCGCAGTTTTAGAAAACAATTCCAGATTGCGTAAGTCGTTCACGAAATACATTTCCTGTCCTGCAAAAATATCCAGGTACTTTTTCAGGGTAGATTCGAACTTGCTCATGATTGGTCAGATGGTTTTCTTACAAGATAAGTTATTTAACCCTTATTTAAATCAAACCAGTTTAAGAGGTCAATCAGATCTACCCTCACTCCTGATACGTATCTACAATATGCTGACTCACAATTTTATAAATCTCAGCAACCGATTCATCATGCTGCAGGAACTCCAGGTGCCGGTCAAGAATTTCAAGATCGCCTCTTCTGGCGGGACCAGTTTGCGCATTCTCAGGGCCTATGGATAAACTTTTATTGATCGTCTCAGCAATCAATGGCTTAAGCCAGTCAAAACTTAATTTATTCTCCCGCATGATGTCCTGTGTTATGTACAACATGTGATTCGTGAAGTTTGAAGCAAACACAGCGGCAACATGAAGTGCCTTTCGCTCCTTCGAACTGATCCTGAAAACTTTTCGGCTAACGGCCTTTGCCATGGCGGAGAGAATTTTTTCCGTCTCACCGTTTTCACTTTCAATAAAAATGGGAATGTCTTTAAAATCTATCTGTTTCCCCTTGCTGAAAGTTTGCAGTGGATAGAAAACACCTGTATTCGGAGTTGCCGCATAACCCAGGATACTTAGTGGCTGGCTCCCTGATGTATGCACGAGTATAGAATCATCCGGAAGAACGATTTCCTGTGCTACGTCCAGAATCGCTTCATCGGTAGTGGCGATAACAAAAATACGCGAAGGACTGCCGGAGAAATCCAGTGAAGTCTTTACATCTGCTTCATAAAGTTTTTCAACCAGCGACTCTGCCTTTGATGGGTTTTGGCTGTAAACTTCACGCACGGCAAAGTCTGTATTGTCTAAGGCAGGTGCCAGATGCCATGCCAGATTCCCTGATCCAATAAATGATACGAAGGTAGATTTCATAGCTACATTATAAGATCCCTTTTACAATTCTGTCTTTCCCGGAAAGATCTTTTACCAGGCTTATATTCCGGTAGTGGTTATCCGAAAGGAGAGAAGCCACTTCGTTACCAAAACGTTCGTTTATCTCAAAGATTATAGCACCTCCTGCGCGTAAAGATGTACGTGCTTTGGAAGCTATTGTCCTGTAGAAAAGTAATGGATCATCATCTGAAACAAACAATGCCAGATGTGGTTCATGGTCCACCACGTTAGGTCTCATCGTTTTTTTTTCGCTTTCAGCGATGTAGGGTGGATTACTTGTCACTACATCCAGGTTGGTAAAGGGAATTTCCTGGGTCAGAATATCGTGCTCCCAAAATTCGACTTTAGCTTTTAGGTTAGCCGCATTTCTACCGGCTACGGTCAGTGCTGCAATGCTAATGTCAGTTGCGTAAATGCTGACACCTGGATTTTCACAGGCAATGGTTATCGGTATACAGCCACTTCCGGTTCCAATGTCAAGTACTGACTGCAACGGGGTATGCATCAATAGCTGGTTTACCAACTCTTCTGTCTCTGGCCTGGGGATCAATACAGAAGGATTGACTGAAAATTTCCTTCCGTAGAAAAATGCATGACCGAGCACATACTGAACGGGTTCTCCCTGATTTATCCTGTTTTGTACATGTTTAAGCTGACTGGTTTCTTCAGCCGAGGGATGAAACGGCTTGCCACTGATCAGATCAGTATGTGATATGGAAAACAGATCTTCAAAAACCAGGCGCGCAATACCGCAGACCTCCTCGCGCGTCTCATTCAGTTTAATGCCTGAAACGAAATCCTCAAACAATTCTTTGGAATTACTCATGGCTTGGCAATCTTTGCAAGTATAAGCAATGCAGAAACACGACCACCACATAGATGAACTTTTTATGCAGCGTGTTTTTGAGTTGGCGCAATCAGGGCGTGGCGCTGTAAGCCCGAATCCACTTGTAGGGTGTGTCATTACACATGAAGGAAAAATAATCGGTGAGGGCTGGCATAAAAAATATGGTGAAGCTCATGCAGAAGTGAATGCGGTACACTCCGTGCAGGATAAATCCCGATTAGCCGAAAGTACAGTTTACGTAAACCTTGAACCCTGTTCGCATTTTGGAAAAACTCCCCCTTGTGCAGATTTACTGATTGAACATCAGGTGAAAAAAGTTGTGGTGGCTAACCTGGATACTAATCCGCTGGTTTCCGGAAATGGAATAAAGAAGTTGCGGGCAAATGGTATTGAAGTAATCACGGGAATCCTTGATAAGCAGGGACACGAACTGAACAAACGCTTTTTCACATTCATGGAAAAGCAACGTCCGTACATCATTTTGAAATGGGCTGAAACAGCAGATGGTTTTATTGCTCACGAAAATTATGATTCAAAGTGGATCAGTAATGAATATTCCAGGCAATTGGTTCACAAGTGGCGAACAGAAGAAGATGCAGTTCTGGTAGGACGTAAAACCGCAGCGTACGATAATCCACAATTGAATGTACGCGACTGGTCCGGCAGAAACCCCACCCGTATTGTTATTGACCGGTATTTAAAATTGTCCGACAAGCTTAACCTGTTTGATAAATCGCAACGAACGTTGTGTTACAATGTTCTCAGGCATATAGAACATACCAATCTTTCATTGGTCCGTCTGGATGAGGATAACTTTCTCGATCACCTTATTAAAGACCTGTATAAGCAAAAAATACAATCTCTTATTGTAGAAGGCGGAGCATCAACCCTGCAAATGTTCATTGATGCCGGGCATTGGGATGAGGCCCGGATTTTTACCGGTACAAGGACTTTTGAAAAAGGAATTCCTGCTCCACACATCAACGGGGTTTTACATGATCAGGTAAAAATCAGTAACGATCTGTTACGGGTAATGAGGAATCGATAATAGAGAGCTTCGTTATAAAGTCGCTACCGTCTCAAAAAAACTTACGAGTAATGGATTGGGTTTTTCAGCTGTAGATTCCAAAGGCGGTTGAAATAAAGTGCCTTTAAAGAAAGGATGATTTTTTAATTCCAGACCACGAACTTCACCCTCAGGCGAAAATGCAGTGAAAACAAACGGATATTGATTAATCTTTTCCTGATACACTGGGTTAACCCCATAACTGCAATTAAAGTAGCCGGTAATCTTATCCTGCTTCAATACATGGTATAGCCACGAGCTACGATCGGTTATCCGGACTTCCTCCTGTTGGCCTTTCAGGGAACAACTCAGCTTTGAAATCACGAGTTGTGATACGTCAGGTTCGCTTTCTTCATGACCGGCATCCCTGAAGTCCAGAACGTTACGGGCATATTCCACCACCATGTATTGAAATCCTCCGCAGGTTCCTAAAGCAGGGAAATTATTTTCCCTTACCCATTGTATTGTATCATAAACTGCCTCGTCATTTTTGTAGGGTGATCCCGGTGTAAACCAAACGGCTTGAAAAGAATTCCGAAACAGAGCAGGGTCTGCAATATTTTCGGTAGGGAACCAGGTCGTGATCAGCTCGAAATTAATGTGAGCACGGGCATGTTCTACGGCATCATTCAGCGCAAGATGCGTATGTTTGTTTTTATTAAAATCACCAACCAGTGCAACGTGAATTCGTTTCATAGAAAATTGAAAGGCTAATTTACAGAAAGAACCATTGACTGATAACTAAAACCTCATGGCCGAAGAATTAATCATCTCCGCATCAGCAAATAAAAAAGAACGCTACGAAACGTTATTGCCACAAATTGAAGCCCTTATTTCCGATGAAAGTGATGTAGTGGCGAATCTTTCCAATATTGCCGCAGCACTTAAACAAAGCCTGAATTTTTTCTGGGTTGGGTTTTATCTTGTAAAAAACGACCAATTGGTACTGGGGCCATTTCAGGGACCAATAGCCTGCACCCGTATAAATTTTGGAAAGGGAGTATGTGGAACCTCCTGGAAGGAAAAAAGAACGATACTCGTTCCCAATGTCGATGAGTTTCCCGGGCACATTGCCTGCAGCTCGGCATCAAAATCGGAAATCGTATTGCCCGCTTTCTCAAAAACTGGTGACGTAAAACTCGTACTGGACGTTGATAGTGATCAACTCAATGATTTCGATGAGGTTGATAAATCTGCGCTGGAAAAATTAATGCGCTTGATTGAGAAATTCATCTAAACAGTCTTCATATTCATTAAATCAATCTCCTCTCATGACCGTCAATCAGCTGGCTGATTTTTATACCCAACGAAAACTTCGATTTGAGTCATCTCTCGATTCGGTTAATAAGAAGATTAACCTCATCTCAAATGGTCGGATAGCCATTGCCTTACTGGTGATTCTTTTCTTTTACCTGGGGTACTCCAATCCAACCCTTTTCTTTATTGTGCCTGCACTCGTGGTGATATTTCTGTTCCTGGTTCAACAGCACAGCAAATTTTTTGCGGAGAAGGTACATCTGGAAAACCTCGTGAAGATAAACGCCAATGAGATCGGCCTGCTGAAGGGCAATGCCGGCACGCAGTCTGCCGGAACTGAGTTTATCGACCCGCTCCACCCCTATTCACATGATCTTGATCTTTTCGGAGAGGGTTCGCTCTTTCAATACGCCAACCGGTGCAATACATTAGGTGGCAGGAAAAAATTTGCTGCCGGCCTGACAACATCCTTATCCACAGCGGAAGAAATTCTCAGCCAGCAGCAAGCTATTCAGGAGCTGACACCCTTAACCGATTTCCAACAACATTTGCAGGCCGGAGGAATGGAAATTCCGGAATTACCTTCAGACAGAGCTCAGCTTCAGCAATGGGCAAAACAACCCTCATTTCTTTTCGGGAAAAAATTTTACCGATATGTCCTTACCGTTATTCCGGTTCTCACCGTGGGTTCAATACTGACGGCTTTCTTCATTCCTGAAGCTAACATTTTTGCCGTGGGGCTGGCTTTATTTCAATGGGCATTTCTCGGGTTCCATATAAAAAAAGTAAATGCGTTCCACAACTACATCAGCCGGAAAAAGAATGTTCTTGAAAAGTATGCAGGGCTACTGGCACACCTGGAGAAAGGTGAATTTAAATCTTCGCGGTTACAACGACTGCGTCAGGATGCGCAGGAAGCCGGAACATCCGTAAAAGAATTATCCTCGCTGGTCAACGCTCTCGATGCCCGGATGAACTTCATGATGAATTTGCTGGTGAACAGTGTATTGCTCTACGACCTTCAATGCATTTACCGGCTGGAGAAATGGAAAGAAAAACATGGTAACAAACTTGAACGCTGGTTAGAGACTGTAACGGAAGCTGAAGTGGTTTGTAGCTGGGCAACTTTTGCTTACAATCATCCTGAATTTACTTTTGCTCAGATCGACAACACATTTACGTTATCAGCCCAGGCGTTGGGGCATCCTATGATCCGGGAGAATTGTGTGACCAACGATGTGCTCATCGGCAAGGATCAGCGGATACAAATTATCACGGGAGCAAACATGGCGGGGAAAAGTACGTTCCTCAGATCGATTGGCGTTAACCTTATCCTGGCATTAGCGGGTGCTCCTGTTTGTGCTAAAAATTTCCAATGTTCATTGATTCATTTACGAACCGGTATGCGGGCAGCGGATTCTCTGAAAGATCATCAATCCTATTTTTACGCTGAACTCAACCGACTGAAATCCATCATGGATGAACTTCAGCGTGGCAGACCTCTCCTTATTTTACTGGACGAAATTCTGAAAGGAACAAATTCAACCGACAAACTATCCGGTTCAATTGCCCTGGTAAAACAACTTCTTCCTCACCCTTGCCTGGCGTTGATTGCCACGCACGATCTCGCATTAGGTGAATTGGAAAAAAGTCATCCCGAGGCAATTCGGAATTTCTGTTTTGAAGCTACCATTGAAAATGATCAGCTTTCTTTCGACTATAAATTAAAGTCAGGATTAGCACAAAAAATGAATGCTACTTTTCTGATGAAGAAGATGGGAATTATCCCAGGATCCTAAGATTGTAAAAAGAGTTTGCTAGTCTTTATCTTCGAATTTCAACACCATACCATACGACTCCACATCTTCCAGTATGGTTTCCAGGTCACCGGTTCCATCTAAATTTCCGCGAACGATCTTGTGCCCGCTCACTCCGGTTTCACTCCAGTATATTTTTTCATTTCCATTATCTACAGCTATTGCATCCGGGCGATCCAGGTTGTCTTCATGATCAAACACAAGTCCTGAACTTGATCCGGCAAGTTGCGTGTCTGTATACTGAACGTAAATTCCTACAGAAATAGCATTCAGACCTTCATCAGCCCAGTAGATCCGTTTGTTCTCTTCATCCAGAAAAATGGAAGATGGATTACGGAGAACAGTTCCACTTGAAGAGGCTCTTGAGAAAAGAGGCAATACGGTATTAAGTCCATCGATTTTAGTACCATCGGTCTTGGCGTACCAAATACCCGCATTTCTGGCGAGGTCAGAAAAAATGATCAGCTTATTCTTTGAATCTACAACCAGCCCATAGCAGTACGTCACCACCGTATCAATACCAAAATTTATGGATGATGCTGTCCCTCCTGTCATGCTTCCTTTTTTAATCTGACCCGTTCCGGAGTTAGCCCAATACAACGTGTTGGAAGCTGGATGAACTGCTATGCTGGTAGGGAAGTTCACACTGTCTTCTGCATCGTACAATACTTCGAACGAACCCGTGCCATCTATATTAAAGCGAACTATCCGATTGTTTAATTCTTCAACTGCATACACTTTCCCACCGATGAAATCAACAGCTATTCCGGAGATGGTGTCAAGACCATCGCTGTTGTCAGCCACAACATCAAACTGATCGGTAACATTGATATCCATTACACCTACCCGCTTTTCCGGATAGTCTGAAAAATATAAATGAGTAGCTTTCGGAAACACCTTTTTCTCTTCCGGGTCAGGACCACATGAAAACAAGAGCAAGCTGAATGAGGCCAGAAGAACGAGATTGAAAAATTTCATGAATTAGAGATGCAATTGAATTTAAGATAGTTTGAAAAAATCGCGTGAAGTTAAGCAGGAATTTTACAAAGCTCAGATAATACTTTTACAGCAACGTCAATATCCTCCGGTTTGTTGTATTTACTGAATGAGAAACGGATAGCCCCCCGCCTGGATTGAGGGTATAATGCACCTAACACGTGTGATCCCTGCGTGGCACCACTGGAACAGGCGCTGCCTCCTGAAGCTGAAATGCCCTGCAGGTCAAGGTTAAAAAGCATCATTTCGTTTTCATCGGATTCAGGCAGGCTCACATTTAACACTGTATAGAGACTGCGATCAAGATTTTCTGAATCACCGTGAAATGTAACACCGGGAATAGCCTTCAATCTCTCGATCATGCGCGACTTCAGTGATCGGATCTGTTTCTCATGTTCATTCATGTCACGATAGGCTATCTCAAGCGCTTTTGCCAACCCGATAATGCCATACACATTTTCGGTTCCTCCACGCATGTTTCGTTCCTGCGCACCTCCGTAAACAAAGGGCTGTATTTTCCTGTCTTTCCGGATGAACATAAATCCAGTGCCCTTTGGCCCGTGGAATTTGTGTCCGGCTGCTGTCAGTCCATGAACTTTGATCTTTTGAAGATCATGACGATAGTGACCTATCGTCTGCACGGTATCGGAATGAAAATAAGCATTGTACTTTTCACTAAGTCCTCCCACATATTCTATATCAAGAAGGTTGCCTATTTCATTGTTAGCATGCATTAACGAAACCAGCGCACCAGAATGGTTATGAAGCAATTCTTCCAGGTGATTAAGATCAACATGACCTTTGGAGTCCAGATTTACCAGATGAAGTTGAATCAACCCTTTTGCAGCAAGGTTATGAAGCGTGCTTTCTACGGCATGATGCTCGATAGGCGAAGAAATAACATGGCGGACTCCATAAGTATGAATGCCACTGGTAATGATGGCGTTATCGGCTTCTGTTCCTCCGGAAGTAAAAATAATTTCTCCGGGAGTGCAATTCAGCAGTTCGGCAATCTTCTTACGGGCAGATTCAATAGCAGCCCGCACCTTTCTCCCATGCGCGTGCGTGGAAGAGGGGTTCCCAAAATCTTCCAGCATAAAAGGCTTCATAGCCTCAAATACTTCCGGATCAAGGGGAGTAGTAGCTGCGTTATCAAGGTAAATTCGCATGTTTTCGGTCAATGAGACTACAAAGTTAATCGTTATCTGTTAATCGTGTGCAGGGACATGCTTCACACACACGATTAACGATTAACGCCTGCCTGCCGGTAGGCAGGGATAACGGCTATCCTTTACCACTAATAATCTCCTTAATATCTGAAATGATCTTCTTAGCCAGATTGTCAGCCTTTACTTCCATGTCTGATTCAGCATAGATGCGAATGATGGGCTCGGTATTCGACTTTCGCAGATGAACCCACTCTTTATCAAATTCAATTTTCACACCATCGATCGTATTGATGGGTTGCTTCTTGTATTTTTTCTTAACGGCTTCAAGCACTTTATCTACATTCAAATCAGCGGTAAGCTCAATTTTATTCTTGGAAATAACATAGCTTGGATACGTTGCGCGAAGGCGTGAAACACTCAATTCTGATTTTGCCAGGTGTGTCAGGAAAAGGGCGATTCCTACCAGGGCATCACGGCCGTAATGCAGATCAGGATAGATGACCCCGCCATTACCTTCGCCACCAATAACAGCGTGATTCTCTTTCATCATGGTCACTACATTCACTTCACCAACTGCGGCTGCAAAATACTGGCCACCGTTCATTTCAGTTACATCGCGTAAAGCCCGCGTAGATGACAAGTTTGAAACCGTATTGCCTTTCTTCTTCTTCCCTGCGCTTAATACGTAATCCGCGATAGCCACCAATGTATATTCCTCACCAAATGGGGTTCCGTCTTCACAGACAAAGGCGAGACGATCTACATCCGGGTCAACAACAATTCCCAAGTCATATTTACTTTTTTTAATCTCACGGATAATGTCTGTCAGATGCTCTGGCAGAGGCTCAGGATTATGCGGGAAATGACCGGTGGGTTCGCAATACATTTCTTTTACCGTTACACCCATGGCCTTTAACAGCATGGGCACAGCAATACCACCGCTGGAATTGACAGCATCAACAACTACCTTAAAGCCTCTGTTCTTTACTGCGGCAACATCTACCAGGGGAAGTTTAAGAATCAGGTCAATATGTTTCTGGATATACCCTTCCTTCCTTTCGTACTTACCTAACTTGGTAACCTGGGCAAAATCAAATTCTTCCCGCTCCGCGATTTTCAAAATCTCTTCGCCTTCTTTCGCGGAAATGAATTCACCCTTTTCATTCAGCAACTTGAGTGCATTCCATTGAATAGGGTTGTGACTTGCCGTGAGAATAATACCTCCGTTTGCTTTTTCAGCCGGTACGGCAATCTCTACTGTTGGTGTAGTGGAAAGTCCCAGATCAATAACGTGAATACCTAATCCCTGTAACGTAGAGGTCACCAGGGTGCTGACCATTTCACCTGACAGCCGGGCATCCCGGCCGATTACCACCTTAACAGATTCTTTCTTTTGTTTTAACAACGTACCATAGGCCGCTGCAAATTTTACAACATCTACCGGAGTGAGGTTATCACCTGTCTTGCCTCCTATAGTTCCACGAATACCTGAAATCGATTTAATTAACGCCACTTTTGTATGGGATTTTAATGGACAGCAAAAATAGAAAGAAAAGATAAAGTAGCACGATCAGATAACAGAACTAAATGCCGGTAAACAGTCGTTTTGATTACTGAAATTAGATTGTAGATTGACCTCAAATCATTTCAGAATTTTTTCAGTATGAAAAAAATACTTTCCCAACCCGATGTAAACCGTGAAGCCAAATTGAAAGCCTTTGACCGGCTGCTTACCATCATGGATGAGCTCCGCGAAAATTGCCCCTGGGATAAAAAACAAACCTTAGAAAGCCTGCGGCACCTGACGATCGAAGAAACATATGAGCTCTCCGATTCCATTCTGGAAGGTAATCTCAACGAGGTAAAGAAAGAACTGGGCGATCTGATGCTTCACAATATTTTTTATGCGCGAATCGCGTCCGAAAAAAAAGCATTTGACATCGCTGATGTTTTAAATGCCATTTGTGAAAAACTGATAGAACGCCATCCGCATGTTTATGGTGATGTGGTGGCTGATGATGAGGAAACTGTAAAAACAAATTGGGAAAAGATTAAATTAAAAACGGGTAACACGTCCGTTCTGGAAGGTGTGCCAAAATCATTGCCTGCTCTGGTGAAAGCTATTCGTATACAGGACAAGGCACGGGGAGTAGGTTTCGATTGGGAAAAGAAAGAACAGGTGTGGGAGAAAGTAGAAGAAGAAATGCAGGAGTTTAAAAAAGAATTCAATGCCGAATCAAACGAAGCCATCAACAAAGAAAAAGCGTTGGCTGAATTTGGTGATTTGCTTTTCTCGCTTGTTAACTATGCACGCTTCATCAATATCGATCCGGAAGAAGCCCTGGAGCGCACCAATAAAAAATTCATCAAGCGCTTTCAATACCTGGAATCAGAATCGGCAAAAGACGGTAAAAAAATGGGTGAGATGACCTTAGCGGAAATGGATGTGTATTGGGAAAGAGCGAAGGGTATTAGTCGTTAGGTGAAAATCATTTCCTCAAACTCCACTTCATCAGCGGTCCGCTGGACATGCTGGTAACAAGCGCCATAATAATAAGGGAGACAAATACCTTCTCATTGATCAGTCCATTTTCCAATGCGATCAAACCAAGAATAATTTCCATAGCTCCGCGGGCATTCAATCCAAACCCGGCTGCAAGCGATTCTTTCCAGCTGAAACCACCGAGACGCGTACCTAAACCTGCACCAACGATTTTACCCGCAAAGGCAATTACGATGATCGCCAGGGTTAAAAAGAAATCGAAGTTGGTGAAGAAGTTTACCCGTAATCCGATGGAAACAAAAAAGAGGGGTGCAAAAATATTATTGATGAACTGATGAACAATTTCTTTGGCACGTTCCGAGAAATGTTCAGAATCACCTAAGGCAACACCCATGATGAATGCACCGAAGATAGCATGAATGCCAATGAATTCTGTAAACGCGGCAGCGAGAAAACAAAGTGCGAGCGAAAGTGAAAGCACACCTCCAGGCCACGCGAGTTTTCTGTTCACCCAGGGTAACATGCGGTTAAGCATTCCACGGCCTATCGTTAGCATGAATGCAGCAAAAGTCAAGGTAAGTAATGCTGTATTCCATACCGGTATATCACTTCCTTTTCCGATCATTCCCAGAATCACTGAAAAGATCATCCAGCCGATGACATCGTCTACCATGGCAGAGGCTACGACCAACAACCCCATTCGGGATTTGAACAAATTAATGTCCATCAGAATGCGGACAATTACAGGCAAAGCCGAGATAGCCATAGCAGTACCCATGAACAGCGCAAAGATCAGGTGAGCATGTGTATCCGCAATACCAAAAAATTCAGGAAAGAAGTAAGGAAAGATAAAACCCAGCATGAATGGAATTATCAAACCAATAAAGCTGGTTGAAATTGCCTGTCTACCCTGTTGCCATACAATATGAAGATCAACTTCAAGTCCGGCAATAAATAACAGCATCACGACAGCCACCTGCACCATTCCGGATAATACAGTACCTGCGCCACTCGGAACAGGGAAAAGTGTATGGAACCACTCCGGCTGTATCATGCCTAATATGGTTGGACCGAGTAATATCCCCGCTATCAGTTCACCGATCACCGCTGGCTGTTTGAATTTGCGCGCGATCTCCGCGAACATTCTTCCTACAATCAGCATCACTGCTAATTGTACGAGAAGATGGACAATATCAGCGTGACCCAACCTAACCATGATTTGCCTCCTTTCTTAATTCGCTCGCTTTACGGGGATGAACTACCAGGATATTACAAGGCAGGTCAGCAAAAATGTACTCCTGATCATGCGGAAATACTCGATCAAAAAATGAAAACTTCCGAGGGGAGCCACCTATCACTAACAGATCTGCATGCTTGCGTTGTGAAAATTTGGATAGCTCAAAGCCCGATTTCCCGGAAACCAGTTTGATGTTCACCTTTAAGCTCTCATGGGGAATGCGGGTCAATATTTTTTCAACGTTATCAACTTCTTCTTTCACCAGGTTTTGACGAAGGTGATCATATTCTTCTTCTGAACACTGTTCAGCGGCTGACATGGTAAGGCCATACATTTTAATTTCCCTGACCACATGCAGCCACATGGCATTTTCCTTGATACCAATAAAACAGGCAGTAGCCAGCGCATCTTCAACAAACGGGCTGTCTTCTGCATTTACAACAATATTCCGGAAGGGTTGAGGTGTTTCAGAAGGATCGGTGAGCATAAGCACGGAACAATCTGCCTTGCGCAAAATTTTCAGGGCAATAGTTCCCAGATAATACTTCAGCAGATTTTCTTTTTTTAATGCTCCCGCCAGAAGCAAATCAACACCTTCCTTTTTGCAGGTAGCCAGAATCTGCTCTGCAGGTTTACCTTTCAGCCAGAAAACTTTCACATCATTCAGACCGGAAAGACTGGTTTCGTGCAAAAGGTTTTGAAGTACGCTTTCCTGATGTTCTCCGTGGTCGCCCACATGGATCAGTACCAGCTCGGCATTCCACATCTTTTTAAAGCGTGCGGCTTCTGACAGCACCGCTTTAATACGGGGTGAAAAGGCTATGGCAACACCGATTTTTCTGAAAGATGAAATCATGAAGTGAGGAAAGATATTGATTTTATTTCAAGACAACACGATTAGCTCTGCAGGGCTCCAGGGCAGATTTTCGATTAACGGCAACGTTAGCAGATAAAAATTCAGCAACGCAAGACCAATCTTCTTCAAATCCAACAAAAATCTTGCATGAATATAGTTGACTGTGTTATGCCAGAATCTATATAAGGACACCCAACTACTTTTGTAATCGAAATAGTAGGTTGATATGGTGCTGAAGAAAAAGATTCGAAACCTCATCATTGGTGAAGACAAATACATAGAATCCTGGAGCCAATACAAACAGGTAATGCTGTCGGGCCAGTTTGCTTTAATGGGAATAGCATTCCTGAGTTTCTTTTTTCTGTTCGATCTGGTCATTGGCAGCTATGGCACACTCCCGGTTTATGTCACAGGTATTTTCTTTCTTGGCTTATCCATTTTCATTCACCGCCAGGGAGACCATTGCATGGCCAATTATTTCCTGCTTCCTACCATCAATATTGTTGTTTATCTTTTTGCGTCCAGCGAATCATTGGGAACAGGCACATTTGCTTTCTTTATCGTAAATGCGATTGCCGCGTTTGCTGTATTCAACTACAAGCAAAGATTGTTCTCCATACTTTTTGCAACGTTTACCTATGTATTATTTGCGCTCGCCTATTTTGTTGATTTCAGCATCCTTCCGAGGCGTGAATATTCGGAAGACATGATGTTGCTTTCGGCTATAATCAACTTCACATTTGCGTTACCCGCATCTACCATGGGCGTGTACCTGCTCATAAGTCTGAATCATTACAATGATATTCAGTTGCTGCAAAGCAACGAGATGCTTTTAAAAACCAATACCGAACTTGACCGGTTTGTATACAGCACCTCACATGATCTGCGTGCGCCACTTACTTCGGTGCTGGGACTAATCAACATTATTGCGCATACGCAAAATCCGGAAGAAGCAAAACGATACCTGGGAATGATGAAAGACCGGGTGCACTCACTCGACAAATTCATTAAAGATATTACCGATTACTCCCGCAATAATCGTCTGGAGATCATTCGTGAGAAAATAGACCTTTCGGAAATGGCTCGCGAAATCTGGGAAAGCCTTCGGTACTCTCCTGACGCGTCTAATATTAATTTCGAGATTGACATCCCCGAAGGACAGGTTATTGAAACCGATAAGAATCGCCTGCGTATTATCATGAGCAATCTGATATCCAATGCCATGCGATACCACGACTCCCGCAAAGACGATCGTTTTATCCGGTTAAAGCATCAAACCAATGGCCGTGTGTTCTATTTGAAAGTAGAGGACAATGGGCAGGGAATAGCACCCGAGCTTCATTATAAAATATATGACATGTTCTACCGTGGTAACGAACAGTCTAAAGGATCCGGACTCGGACTTTATATTGTGAAAGAAACGCTTTCCAAATTAGCCGGATCGATTCACCTTGAATCGGCCCCCGGTATAGGGTCTACATTTACAGTCAAGTTACCCAAAGGATAACCGCTCATACGAAGCCATGACCCTCCTCCGGCACATCATTGTACGAAAAGATTTAATTATCCCATCAGACTCCGATTCAAAACGGGCTCTGCTGGTGGGCTATCTGTCTTTGCTGTGTATGGCAATCAGTTCGTTCTACCTGATTTATAATACCATCCTGTCAATTGAAGACTCGCTCTTTGCCTATCTATTATTGATGACGGGCAGCACAGTGAGTCTGCTGGTGAATAGAAAAGGAATGCACATGCTTGGCAAGTTGGTTTTTCTCATCACGGTAATATTGATTGTTTTTTTATTTGCTTCTCAGTCACATTTTGAAACGGACACACATTTCTACTATATCATTATTTCCATCAGTGCCTTTGCCCTTTTCGGCTATCAGCAACGATGGATTGCTATTGCTGTCACAGGCATCACGGTTGCCTTATTTATTTTTGGTTTTTCAACCGGCTATTCTTTGCTGCCTGATTCTACATACCCGGAATACTACATCCGGTCTAATCAACTGATCAATTTTGTAATGGGGACTATAGCTGCCAGTATTGTGGTTCATCTTATGGTGAAGTTAAACTACATGTCTGAAGAGAAACTCAAGATCAAACAGCAGGAAATCACAGCTCAGAACGAAGCCCTTCAAAAAGCCAATGACGAATTGGACCGGTTTGTTTACAGTGCATCACATGATCTGCGTGCACCGCTTACTTCCATTCTTGGATTGACCAACCTGGCACGACATACCAACGACCCAAAAGAAATAGAAAAGTGCTTGCTTCTGATAAACTCACGGGTACACCGGCTGGATCAGTTCATTCACGATATCATCGATTTTTCACGAAACTCCAGAACGTCTGTACAGAAGGAAAATATCTCCGTCTTAAACACGGTAGAAAGTGTACTGGATGGTCTGAAATATTCCAGCACTCAACGACCCATCGATATTAACGTAGACATCACGCCTGATCTGCAATGGTGTACAGATCATTCACGGTTAGCAGTCATACTGAATAACCTTGTGGGTAATTCGATTAAGTACAGTGACAACAGTAAAGAAAGTTCCTTTGTCCGGATAGGAGCATCAACTTCACCTAAGGGTTACAAGCTTTCTGTTGCTGACAATGGTATAGGCATTCCGGAAGAACACCTTCCGCGAATTTTTGAAATGTTCTACCGGGCCACCGAAAACTCCAAAGGCTCCGGGCTGGGTTTATACATCGTAAAAGAAACGGTTGAAAAGCTAAACGGCTCAATCCAATTTGAATCGGTCTACGGAAAGGGTTCTGAATTCACCGTTATACTCCCCTACTAACAAGTGTTAATAGTAATGCACTAAAAATCTATTGTCAGTCCGACTGTGGACTGTGGACTAATATTATCTTTGCCGCTTATGGCAGCTCAAGAAGACAACCTTTTCAAAAATGTAATTGCCCATGCCAAGGAGTATGGGTTTGTTTTTCCATCCAGTGAAATTTATGACGGCCTCAGCTCAGTATATGACTATGGGCAGAACGGGGCGGAACTGAAAAATAATATTAAAGAGTATTGGTGGAAGTTCATGACCCTCCTCCACGATAACATTGTGGGCATCGATGCTGCCATCTTTATGCACCCTACTACCTGGAAAGCCTCCGGACACGTAGATGCATTCAATGATCCGATGATCGACAACAAGGATTCTAAAAAACGTTTCCGGGCCGATCAGCTGATTGAAGGTGTTATCGAAAAGCTGGAAGAGAAAATTGAAAAGGAAGTGGAGAAAGCAGCCAAGCGGTTTGAAAACTTTGACCGTGCCATGTTTGTCAGCACCAATGCGCGCGTCCTCGAATACCAGAAGAAGATTGATGATATCAATGAACGCCTGAAGGCAGCGATGGGTAGCGGTGACATGGTAGCCATGAAGCAATTGGTTGTAGACCTGGAAATCACGGATCCGATTTCCGGAACAAAAAACTGGACAGACGTACGCCAGTTCAACCTGATGTTCTCTACTGAAATTGGCTCGCTGGCTGAAGACGCCAACAAGATCTATCTCCGTCCGGAAACTGCGCAAGGTATTTTTGTAAACTTCCTGAACGTGCAGAAGACCGGCCGTATGAAAATTCCGTTTGGTATTGCTCAGATCGGCAAGGCATTCCGCAATGAGATCGTTGCGCGGCAATTCATATTCCGGATGCGTGAATTCGAACAAATGGAAATGCAATTCTTCATCAAACCTGGTGAAGAGATGAAATGGTACGAGTACTGGAAAGAAAAGAGAATGAAATGGCATCAGGCCCTGGGTCTGGGAACTGAAAATTATCGTTTCCATGATCACCTTAACCTGGCTCATTACGCCAACGCAGCCTGTGATATTCAGTTTAATTTCCCGATGGGATTCCGCGAGCTGGAAGGCATTCACTCCCGCACTGATTTCGATTTGAAAAATCATGAAAAGTATTCAGGCAAGAAGCTGCAGTACTTCGATTCAGAAACGAATCAGTCATTCATTCCTTATGTTGTAGAGACTTCAGTTGGATTGGACCGCATGTTCCTTTCTGTTCTGGCCAAATCATATACCGAAGAAAAACTGGAGGATGGCAGTGAACGCGTAGTGCTTCGCATTCCGGCCCCGCTTGCTCCTCATAAAGTGGCGATACTTCCATTGACCAAGAAAGACGGGCTTCCTGAAAAAGCTGAAGCCATCATGAATGAGCTGAAGTACGATTTACGCTGCTTCTATGAGGAAAAAGATGCGATCGGAAAACGCTACCGCAGACAGGACGCGATCGGAACACCGTACTGCATTACCATCGATCACCAAACACTCGAAGATGATACGGTGACCATCCGTGATCGCGACACCATGAAGCAGGAGCGCATCAAGACAGCTGATCTGAAATCGAAATTAGTAGACGCCTGTTCGATCAATAACATTTTACGCAAAATCTGATGATTGCTTTTGTAGTCATCTCCGGAGTGATTATCCTTTTTGTATATCGTTATCAGAAGGAAATAGGAGAAGGTTACGAAGAGGTTGGCAGGAAGGCGGCTCCGATCCGGAGCCAGGTACTTCCTGTGCCTCAGCAGTTCAAGGACATTTTACAGAAGTACTTCCGTTTTTACCAGCAGTTATCTGCACCGAATAAGATCAAGTTTGAAAGAAAGGTTTGCTATTTTATCTATCGCAAACAGTTCATTCCCCGCAATGTAGATGAAGTATCCATAGAGGCTAAAGTTTTGATCGCAGCCTCAGCTGTTCAGCTTACATTCGGATTACCCGATCTTTACCTGCAGCATTTCAATAAAATACTGGTATACCCCAATGACTACTACTCTTCTATTACGAAACGATTTCACAAAGGAGAGGTAAACCCTCGATTCAGGGTAATCGTGCTTTCCTGGCAAAGTTTCATCGATGGATACATTACCCCAACAGACTCCATTAATTTAGGCTTGCATGAAATGGCCCACGCCCTGCGGTTGGAAAATATTATCCGTAACGATGAGGATGATTTTTTTGATGAGCATCTGCTGGAAAAATTTGATGAACTGGCTCAAAACATCTGCAACAATACTCAAAACTGGAGTGAATCATTTTTTCGTCCATATGCCTGTGCCAATGTGCACGAGTTCTTTGCTGTTTCGGTAGAAAATTTCTTTGAGCGTTCTGAAGCCTTTAAACAGCAAATTCCTGAATTGTACGACATTCTCAGTAAGCTTCTGAATCTGGATCCGCTTTTACTTCAGGAGACGATCAACTCACCACGATCTCTGCCTTCTGATCCTTTGTCGTGAAGGAATAAAAGAATATCCTTGCAGGTAATTTTGATTTATGGAATGGAGTCAGCTTTTATCATCAGACCGGAAAGGGCAGAAACAGGGAACTTCGTTTGAGCAATCGCGCAGTGCTTTTGAACAGGACTATGACCGCATAATTTTCTCACATCCTTTCCGAAGGCTTCAGGATAAAACGCAAGTCCACCCACTGCCCGAACATGACTTTGTTCATACCCGGCTAACCCACAGTCTCGAGGTATCGAGTGTTGGCCGTTCCCTGGGAAGACGTGTAGGGGAAGAGATTCTGAAACGGCATGATTTGTTGGCTAAAAACTTTTCATTGTTTGATTTCGGAGCCATTGTTGCCGCTGCATCGCTTGCCCATGATTTAGGTAATCCACCTTTCGGACATGCCGGTGAAGATGCGATCTCTGATTTTTTTCTGCATCATCCACAAGGATTGTCTTTTAAAAGTAATGTAAGTGAAGAACAATGGAGCGACCTCACCAAGTTTGAAGGAAACGCTCAGGGTTTCCGTATCCTGAATAAAAATCAATATGGACTAAAACTCACCTACGCCACCTTAGGTGCATTTACGAAATATCCATGTCCGGCTTTTTTTCCAACGCGTGATAAATCAAAAAGAAGCCAGAAGAAGTTTGGGTTCTTTCAGACAGAGAAAGAAATATTTTCAGAAGTAGCACAGACCCTTCAATTAATAAAGGGAGAAGGTTCACACTGGAACCGTCACCCACTGGCATTTCTGGTAGAAGCAGCAGACGATATTTGTTACAGCATTATTGACCTCGAAGATGGTTGCAGTCTTGGTCTTGTTCCTTACGAAGAGGCCAGGTCACTTTTTGAAAATGTGCTGACAAAAAATAAATCCAAGCTGGGCAAGCTGGATCAGCTGGGTAATCAACAGGAAAAGATCGGATACCTTCGTGCATTGGCAATCGGTGACCTTATGGATGAATGTGCCACGCTTTTTCTCGATCATGAAACTGAAATATTATCCGGAAAGTTTGATACAGCGTTAGCAGATGTCTGTCCTTCAAAGGAAGCGCTGGCTCAGATCATCAAGGTATCCCGGGTAAAAATTTATAAAGCCCGGAATGTGGTAGAGATTGAAGCTTCAGGTCATGAAGTGTTACCCGGACTGCTGGAAGAATTCACCAGGGCCGGTGAATACCTGCAGCAGAAAAAAGAATCCCGGAAATACGAAAACCTCCAAAAGCTTCTTCCTCCGGAAATTGAATCTGCGATCAGGGCCAACGACAATACCTATCTGATGCTTCGTCTGATTATCGATTTCATTTCCGGATTAACAGACCGTCATGCGCTTGGTTTATACCGGAAAATTAAAGGTATAAGCCTGGTCTGATCATTTCAAAAGCTTAGCATCATAATACTGTTGCCAAAATTGTTCCATGACATCACCGTTGTATTGACCTAAAAATAGCTATACTTATACCATCGACCGGTCATCCTCTCATGGATGCGTCAGGAGATGCATGACTAAACTCCTTCGGAAAAACTTCATTTACTATGTTGTCGGCATCATCAGCCTGCTTTTACTGACCGATATTTATTTCACCCATCACAACAATGCCACTATCCGTAGAAACCGGGAACTCCAACGTGAAGCTGAACGAATAAAACTGTATGTAGAACAGATTGGAAAATCCACTATTCATGGAATAGACATTGGAATAAGAGGTTACGCGATCATTCGCAACGAACAATTTTTTTCCCCGGTAGATAGCGCATTCCTCCGGAAAGATTCTATTCTGAAAAATATAGAATTCAGGCTGATCAAACAGCAGTATCCGCAGCTGGAAGAATTCCATGCATTGAAAGATTCGTTGGATAATTACTATGAATACTCCCGTCAGTTGAAAACCCTTCTTGACAATAATAAGGATGAAGAATTCAAAACGTTGTTTACTTCTGATCGGGGCCTCGGCCTTTGGCTGCAATATTTACAGTGTCAGAAAAACATTGCTTCATTTGAAGACCGGATAAACCAAGAGGCCACTGAACAATATGAAGCAGCGCTTCGGGGAAATTACATTCTTCAGATCATTCTGTTTGCGGTCTGCTTCCCAACCCTGTTGTATACCGCTTACTTCACCAAAAAAACAGTTAGCCTGTCTGATCAGCTTCATCATACGGAAACAGAGAAAAACAAAATCCTGGTTGAACAGAATCTTCAGTTGGAACAGTTTGCATTTATTGCAGCGCACAACTTGCGCGCTCCACTGGCCAGGATACTCGGCCTTGCTCACGTGCTGGAGATCTCCAACGACCCTAAAGAATCCGACATCATTATTCGTAAAATAGTAGCGTCTACGCGTGATCTGGACACGGTGATCGGAGATCTCAATACAATCCTCGACATCCGTAAACATACCAGCAATCTTAAAGAAATAAATTTGAAAGAGACCTTGGTTCGCGTGAGCAATACCCTGGAACGGGAAATGGAAGAGACCAGAACCAAAATGTTTATTGATATACATGCTGAAACCATCACAGCAGTTTCACCCTATGTAGAAAGCATTCTGTACAACTTATTGAGTAATGCAATCAAGTACAGGCATCCCGACAGGGCACCGGAGATACGCATAACAACATCCGTTTCGGATGAATATATCTGTCTTGCAGTTTCAGACAATGGCTTAGGTATAGACCTTAACCAACATAAAAACAATCTCTTTAATCTGTACAAGCGTTTTCACCTGCACACGGAAGGCAAGGGAATGGGATTATACCTGATCAAAACACAAATGCTTGCTTTGGGTGGTAAAGTTGAGGTAGAGAGTCAACCCGGGGTAGGCACAAATTTCCAGCTTTACTTCAAAAAATAGCTAGTAGGAAAAGATTGTTTCGGCACCTGAGGTGCCGAAACAATCCGGAAGGGATTAACCTTTATTGGCTTTCTTCTCCCGCTTCTCCGCACGTTTTTCCTTCAGCGTTTTCGCAGGCTTCTTTTTTTCTTCCTTACGTTTGTCTTGTCCTTTTGCCATAGTCGTAAATGTTAAGTTGGATAAAGTTAGGGATTGGATTTAAAAATTGAAATAGAAAGTATTACCAGCTTTCGTCATGTCCGGATGGTTCAGCTTTCGTCATTTTCAAACCATCAAAATTGCTTAGTTTAGCCCCCCGAAATAACTTCAGTCATGTGGAATAAAATAGCCTTGTTCATCATCCGGTTTCGACTCCCGCTAATCATCATCATCGGGCTCCTGACGGCCATAATGGGCTACTTTGCTTCCCGCGTGCAAATGAGCTATGACTTCGCCCGGACCGTTCCACCAAATGATCCGGATATGATCTACCTGAATCAATTCAGAGCGCAATTCGGAGAGGACGGAAATATTATTGCAGCCGGGGTGAAAGACAGCGCTCTTTACCAGTTGAAGAACTTTGAAGCTTTCCATGAGCTTACGCTGGAAATAAAACAGATCAGTGGAATTAACGAAGTTATCTCTCTACCGGTGATCAAATCCATTTTAAAGGATACGGTCAATAACAAATTCTATTTGTCGCCCATATTTCCGGATAAGCTTACCTCACAGCAGGAACTTGACAGCGCGTTGAGCCTTGCGCGCAATCAAAAAGTATACATGGACCAGATCGTAAACACCAGAAATGGTGCTGCCATGATGCTGATCTCGGTGCAGAAAGAAGTAATGAATTCTTCAAAACGTGAAGCCCTGACTGAATCGCTGCTGGCTGCCGTCAAAAAGTTTGAAGATAAAAGTCATATCACCGTGCACATTGCCGGCCTGCCCTTCATCCGTACGGTTGTTTCCAACCAGGTAAAGAAAGAAATGAATTTGTTTCTCTTTGCTTCAGCATTAGTTACGGGTGTGATTATGTTTTTATTCTTCCGGTCATTCCGGGCCGTGATCTTTTCCATGATCATCATTGCCATCGTGGTAATCTGGACGTTGGGAACACTTACCCTGTTTGGATTCAAGGTCACTATGTTAAGCGGATTGATCCCTCCGGTGATCGTTACGATCGGAATAACCAATGCCATTTATTTGTTGAACAAATACCACCTGGAATTCGCGAAGACAAAAGACAAACTTCAGGCAATTGCAACGGTGGTCCAGAAAATGGGACTGGCAACTTTCCTCACCAACCTGACGGTGGCCATTGGTTTTTTAACACTGCTGGCAACGGACATCCTCATTCTTCGGGAGTTTGGAATTGTAGCCGGATTAAACATCATGGTGCTCTTCCTGGTCAGCCTGGTGATGATACCCAGTGTTTTCTCCTGGCTGCCTACCCCCTCTGAAAAACATTTACGCCACCTTAACTTCCGCATAATGGGTGGTTTTCTCAGGATGATTGATCTGTCCGTTCACCGGCATCGTCCATACATCTATATCGGCTCCGTAATTTTTGCCGTGTTCGCAGCCTATGGCATGATGCAGCTGCGATCCGTTACATTCATGGTGGATGACATCCCTGAAGAAAGCCAGATTAAAAAAGATCTTCACTTTTTCGAAGAAAACTTCAGCGGCATTATGCCCCTGGAAATTGTGGTGGAGTTCAAAACCAAAAAACGCAGACCGATCCTTGACACAAAGAATCTGGCCAAAATCGAAGAGTTTGAATACTTCCTCGATTCACTCCCTGAAGTTTCAAGACCGGTATCGGTGTTAAGCCTCATCAAGGCATCCAAGCAGGCATTCTACAACAACAATCCCGACCGATACACACTACCATCCAAATCCGAAGGAGCTTTTATTCTTCGGTATATGAAGGGGCAGACTGATAACAGTGGTCTCTTCAAATCGTTTGTGGATTCTACCTTTACCAGGATGCGGATCTCCTGTCAGATTGCCGATGTTGGATCAGTCAAAATGGATTCACTGGTACACGGCATAATCGAGCCAAGGATGAATTCAATTTTTGTTTCCACCGAAAAGGATTCCATCAAAACAGCCGTTACGGGTTCAACAAAAATCTTCATCAAGGGAAATAAGTTTTTAATTGCGAACCTTCAGGAAAGCTTGCTGCTGGCTTTTGTTCTGATCACGCTTTCCATGGCTATTCTTTTTGCCAATGTTCGGATGATTGTTATTTCCCTTATACCCAACCTGCTCGCCCTGATGATCACAGCCGGATTAATGGGCTACTTCGATATTCCGCTTAAAGCCAGTACAGCATTGATCTTCAGTATCACGTTTGGTATTTCCGTGGACAACTCGATTCGTTTCCTCGCCAAGTACCGTCAGGAAATTTTGTCCAATAATTTCTTTATCCCGGTAGCCGTTAGTGATGCCATCATGGAAACAGGTAAGAGTATCATGTATACATCGATTGTATTGTTTGCCGGGTTTATCATTTTCACATTTTCAACCTTTGGCGGAACCATTGCTCTGGGTTTACTCACTTCTGTTACACTGATCATTTCCATGTTCACTAACCTCATTCTGTTACCTGCCCTGATCATGACCTTTGATAAGCCCAAGCGGAAAAAGGATGAAAAGCTTCTCATCGATGATTTTGACTCAAGCTACTATGGCGAATCGGAAGATGAAGAGATAGACCTCGATAAGATACAGATTCATAACCGGCATTCAGCTGCAGAATAATTTATGCGATCCGGAAACAGTAAAGCTATCGGTAAACTCAACCAGTGGTGCCTGAGCATTACACTGGTTCTGAGCCTGATTACTTTTTCCGGCTGGATTACTTCATCGCCCGCTTATCAATCGCAGTCCATAAAAACAGAAGTACGAGACGTTACTTCTTTCAGCAGGAAAAGGGTTGTTCGGTATAATTCAGTAAGACCTGTCACGTGCCTTTCATTTTCTGAAGAAGCTACACGTGTGTTTCGCAGGGTTCATACCGACCGGCTCAATTGTTTGAAATTCAGGCTTGTCAATACTAACTTCAATTCATTCAGAACATCGTTCTCAAAACTCATTCTGAAGTATGCTGCTAACCACAGTGACGATTACGCTTCTGCCATAGGAGTGGGATAATCTTTCCCACAGTCTGCCCATTCATGGGCTCATCAATCATTCTCCAAATTGACACTTTGTCTTATGGAAAAAATCAAAAAAGCATTACGGCTTTTCGTAATACTCTTCATGCTTATGCTGGCCGCTTCAGGTGTAGGCATCATGGGGGTTTTAAACCCCAACCGAGGGAGGTTTCAGGATAAAGAAATACAGATTGAACTGGTCGAAAAAAAGGAAGATGAAGAAGAAGAGAAAGATCAGGAATAGTAGTCTCCGGATCCGGAAGACCGGAAGTCAGTCTTTCTGACTTTTCGGACTTCCGGACTCCCTAAATCGTAAATAACAAATATCTTTGCGCTCTTATCGAAACGCAGACGCTGGTTTTCAGGCTATGGCAGGAAAGTACAAAGAATTTAAAGAGTTGAATTTTGCGAAAATCGCAGACGAAATCCTCGATTTCTGGAAAAAAGAAGAGGTTTTCAATAAATCCGTAACCAACCGGGAAGGAGCCCCTTCTTTTACCTTTTACGAGGGTCCTCCATCAGCCAATGGTACCCCCGGAATTCACCACGTAATGGCTCGCACGGTTAAGGATATTTTCTGCCGTTATAAAACCCTCCAGGGCTTCCAGGTGAAACGTAAGGGTGGCTGGGACACGCACGGTTTACCGGTGGAGTTACAGGTGGAAAAACAGCTTGGTATCACTAAAGATGATATTGGCCGGAAGATCTCCATCGAAGAGTATAACAAGAAGTGCCGTGAAACGGTGATGATGTATAAAGATCAGTGGGATGACCTGACCCTCAAGATGGGTTACTGGGTTGACCTCGATAATCCATACATCACGTACGAAAAAGAATACATTGAATCACTCTGGTGGTTGCTTCGGAAAATGTACGACAAGAAATTGTTATACAAAGGATACACCATCCAGCCGTACTCCCCTGCTGCCGGAACCGGATTGAGCTCGCATGAATTGAACCTTCCGGGTTGTTACAAGGATGTGAAGGATACTTCCATCGTAGCCCAGTTCAAGGTAAAGAATGATTCGAAATCGTCCTTCCTGTTTTCAAAGCCTACAGGCGATGTGTTCATCCTGGCCTGGACGACTACTCCATGGACGCTTCCTTCCAACACCGCATTGACCATTGGCGAGCGAATCACCTATATTCAGGTAAATACATTTAACGCGTACACGCACAAACCAATCAGTGTGGTGCTGGCAAAAGATCTCTGCGGAAAATATTTCTCCGACAAGAATAAAGATCTGAAGCTGGAAGATTATAAAACAGGTGATAAAGCAATCCCCTATCAGATCGTTCAGGAGTTTTCCGGGAAACAATTGGTAGGTGTTCGTTATGAGCAGCTGATGCCTTACGTTCAACCGCTTTATGATGCTGACAAAGCATTCCAGGTGGTAGCCGGTGATTTTGTTACTACCGAAGATGGTACGGGTGTGGTTCATACTTCTCCTACGTTCGGTGCAGACGACTTCCGAGTAGCGAAACAAAATGGAATTCCTCCACTAACCGTTAAAGATGAACTCGACAATGAAGTTCCTACCGTTGATAAGAAAGGTAAATTCATTTCAGCAATCGGAGAAAAACTGAAAGAAGGTGTCGCTAAATTCAACATCAAAACGCATAAGCCTTTGGGTGGTGACGATTTCTTCGTGAAGAATTATACCAATGAAGATGAATCTCATGCGGATTACAAAAACACCGATGTGATCATCTCCATCATCCTGAAAGAAGAGAACAAGGCATTTAAAGTAGAAAAATACGAACACACGTATCCGCACTGCTGGCGGACAGACAAACCCGTTCTGTATTATCCACTGGATTCATGGTTCATCAAAACCACTGCATTGAAAGACAAAATGGTGGAGTTGAACAAAACCATCAACTGGAAACCGGAATCAACCGGTACAGGTCGTTTTGGAAACTGGCTGGAGAATCTGGTTGACTGGAATCTGTCGCGCTCACGCTATTGGGGAACACCATTACCGATCTGGAGATCAAAAGATGGCAAGGAAGAGATATGTATCGGTTCCTTGCAGGAACTGAATGATGAAGTAGCTAAATCAGTGAAAGCTGGTTTTATGAAGGCTGCTTTGTCTGCGGAATTCGATTTACACAGACCATACGTGGATGATGTTGTTCTGGTGAGCAAATCCGGTCAGGCAATGTATCGCGAACCGGATCTGATCGATGTATGGTTTGATTCCGGTGCCATGCCGTATGCACAATGGCATTATCCTTTTGAGAACAAAGAAGTATTCGAAAAAAATTATCCAGCCGATTTCATTGCCGAAGGTGTTGATCAAACACGCGGATGGTTTTTCACGCTTCATGCCATTGCAGCGTTGATCAGCGAAAGCAGCGATGAAGTACAGGCCGTCAATAAAAAAGTAGGTAACAAAGGTGTTGCCTTCAAAAACGTGATCTCCAACGGCCTTGTACTCGACAAGAATGGAAACAAAATGTCGAAGAGTAAGGGCAACGTGGTCAATCCATTTGAAACCTTAGCGAAATACGGCCCTGATGTAGTGCGCTGGTACATGATTGAAAATGCGCCACCTTGGGATAACCTCAAGTTTGACTTTGATGGTATCACCGAAGTACAGCGTAGATTCTTCGGAACGCTTCAGAACACCTATTCATTCTTCGCCTTGTATGCCAACATCGATGGCTTTGTTAAGGATGAGATGAACAATGTTCCGTATTCAAAACTCACGCACCTTGATCGCTGGATCATTTCCAAACTTCAGACACTGGAAGCAGATGTAACCAAGGCGTACGAAGAATACGAACCTACGCGTGCTGCCCGTGCAATTCAGGAATTTGTAAATGACCATCTCTCTAACTGGTACGTTCGTTTAAACCGTAAGCGCTTCTGGAAGGGAGAGATGAGTGAAGATAAGAAAGCGGCCTACGAAACATTATATGAATGTCTCATGGTTGTAGGTCAGCTTATGGCACCGATCGCTCCATTCTTCAGCGAGTGGATGTACCGGAATCTTACGGACAACATTCGTGAGGCAGCCATCAAAAATAAAACTCCCCTGCGACACATCTCTGTGCATTTAACGGACTTGTCAACGCCTGAGAGCAACCGGATTGATCTGGAGCTCGAGAAGTCTATGGAGTATGCACAGCGTATTTGCTCGTTAGTTCACTCTATCCGCAAGAACGCCAAGATCAAAGTACGCACTCCACTTCAACGCATTCTTCTGCCGGTGTTGGATGAATCGTTTGCCAAGCGTATCAAATCGGTAGAAGAAATCATTCTTGCTGAGGTGAACGTGAAGTCCATCGAATACATGGATGATACATCGGGTGTTGTGGTGAAGAAAGTAAAACCCAATCTCCCCAAACTCGGCAAGCAGTTCGGTCCGAAGATGAAAGAAGTGTCTGCTGTCATCAATAGCTTCACGAAAGAAGATATCAGCGCCATTGAAAAACAAGGCAAACTTTCCAAAGGAGGATTTGATCTTGTGTTGGAAGACGTACTGATCTCCTCTGAAGATATTCCCGGATGGTCTGTAGCCACGGAAGCCGGAATTACTGTAGCGTTGGATATAACCCTGACCGATGAACTGAAGAAAGAAGGTATTGCCCGCGACTTTGTAAACCGTGTGCAGAATCTTCGTAAAGATTTGGGTCTTGAAGTGCTGGATAAGATCGGAATTGAAGTAGAGAAAGACGGGGAGGTAGTTACCGCTGCCCTCACGGAATTCAAAGACTATATCAGTACCGAAACACAGGCCCTTAGTTTAGAGTTAAAAGAAAAACTTGCCGATGCTACTGAAGTAGACATGGACGAGTTTATGTTGAAAATTAAAATTAGTGTGAGAAAATAAAGTTTAAGGTTAAAGTTTGGGGTCTAACGTTGTTACCGACTCACTTCCTCAAACTTTAAACCTTAAACATTAAACCTTTAACTGTTTAATGAAGATCTTAAAGTATTTCATCCTCGCTTTTATTGTTATCCTGATCGACCAGGCCTCTAAACTTTTGGTACATGAACATATGTACCTGCATCAGGAGATCAATGTGCTGGGCGACTGGTTCAGACTTCATTACTTGCTGAATCCGGGAATGGCATTTGGCATCCGCTGGAACAATGAATTTGGGAAGCTGGCCCTCACCGTATTCAGAATAGGCGCCATGTTTGGCATTGGTTATTATCTCTGGAAGATGGCAACAAAAAGTGCACACAGCGGATTCCTCTGGTGTCTGGCATTGATACTTGGTGGTGCTGTTGGTAATGTGGTAGACAGTACATTTTACGGTGTGTTTCTTCAGAATCATCCGGCAAACTCACCTACTCCATGGTTTCATGGTCAGGTGATTGACATGCTTTACTTTCCGATTTTTGATTATGTCTGGCCAGAGTGGGTCCCTTTTGTAGGAGGTACTTATTTTGAATTTTTTAGTCCGGTTTTCAACATCGCTGACTCATCCATTTTTATAGGTGTTGTGATCATCCTGATTTTTCAGCGCAGGTTTTTTGGAGAGAAAGATCATGATCAGAACCCGGTGGAAGTTCCAACGGTTGAAAATACCGAGACTTCAGAAACACCAACGATTCCAGAGACGCCCACTCCTTCTGACACGGCTGTTCGTCCAGAATAGAGGTTAAACCACCAGTATAAATTTCCCCTGACAAGGCTAATACACGTTAGCCAAGTTCATTATTATTCTTACTTTTAGGCCCTAAACTTTCTTAAAACCTTAACCTAAAAAAGAAGATATAATGAGTTTGTTTGTTAAGAAACCTCTGGCTCAACTGCTGGCTCAGGCAGGTGACTCCGATAAAGGATTGAAGAGAACACTGGGAGCCGCCAATCTGGTTGCTCTTGGAATCGGTGCCATTATTGGGGCTGGTCTTTTCGTACGTACTGCAGCTGCCGCTGGCGAAGCTGCAGGTCCGGCAGTAGTTGTATCATTCATCATTGCCGCAGTGGGCTGTGCATTTGCCGGCTTATGTTATGCCGAATTTGCTTCGATGATCCCTATAGCCGGTAGCGCTTATACCTATGCCTATGCTACTATGGGAGAGATCGTAGCCTGGATTATCGGATGGGCCCTGATCCTGGAATATGCCCTTGGTGCTGTTACCGTATCCATTGCCTGGAGCGAATACCTCAACAAGCTCTTCGACAACAGTCTGCCGTTTTCGATAACCCACTCGCCATTTGAGTATCAGGTAACACGTCTCGTTAACGGGGTGCTGGAGAAAATAACAACAGAAGAAGTAATGGCTGGAGATACGATCGTTTCACACGGTATTATCAACGTTCCGGCTCTCTTTATTCTTATTCTCCTCACGTTAGTGCTGATTAAGGGAACTTCAGAATCAGCCAAGTTAAATGCCCTGATTGTTTTTATTAAAGTGACCATCGTTCTCATTTTCATCGCGATCGGCTGGAGCTTTATCAATACCGCTAATTACGATCCGTTTATGATCCCTCAGGGAACACCGGGTCACGATTCATTCCGTGAATATGGATGGGGTGGTGTACTTGGTGGTGCCGGTATAGTATTCTTTGCCTTTATTGGATTTGATGCCGTCTCTACAGCCGCTCAGGAAGCTAAAAATCCGAAGCGCGATATGCCCATTGGTATTTTAGGATCACTGGTCGTTTGTACGATTCTTTATGTACTCTTCTCCTATGTGTTAACTGGTGTTGCCAACTGGACGGAGTTTAAATCCGTAGGAAAAGAAGCCTCCGTTGCGTATGCCATCGAAACCTATATGCGTGAGTATCTCTGGTTATCTAAAGCGATCAGCATCGCTATCCTGGCCGGTTTCTCATCCGTAATCCTGGCGATGTTATTCGGTCAGTCACGGGTATTTTATTCCATGGCAAATGATGGTCTCATACCCAAAGTATTTGCAGAGCTTCATCCGAAGTTCCGTACTCCGTGGAAATCAAATTTAATCCTGTTCGTGTTTGCCGGAATTTTCGCTGGCTTTATGCCGGGAAGTATGGCAGGCGACCTGACCAGTATCGGAACACTCTTCGCGTTCGTTCTGGTTTGTGTTGGTGTGTGGATTATGCGCGTGAAGAATCCGGAGATCCCAAGAGCATTTAAGACTCCCTTAGTACCCCTCGTACCTATACTGGGGATAATAGTTTGTACCGCCATGATCGTTATGCTGGATCCATATACATTGCTCGTAGCTGCAGTATGGATGGTGATCGGATTGCTGATCTATTTCGGATACAGCAAAAAGAACAGCTTGCTTCAGAAGAAGTAATCGAATCTCACTATAAACAAACAGAAGGCCGCCCCGATCAGGGTGGCCTTCTTATTGCCTGAAATCTCTCCATTAACTCGCCATCCTCATTCTGCCAGCTGTGCCGAAGCAGATATGAATTTCCCAGCCGGATTTAATTACATACTTGAGCAGCTTGCTGTTTATTTAAAATCAAACAAGAACTGTTTCCAGAAGAAAATCTGCTTTATACACATTCCTGAAGAAAGAAAGTCCTCCGCAATTCGAATAAAAAAAGGGAGCCGTTTAAAACAGCTCCCTTTAAAATTTTATACCATCTTCACTTATGCCGCAACCGGTTTGTTCTCAGGTGATTTCTCCTTAGAGAAATCTACCAGCACCGGTGAACCGATACATAGTGATGCATATGTACCGATCAATACTCCGATCAACATCGCGAAGGTAAAGCCCTTAATGGTTTCACCACCGAAAATGAAGAGGATAAGAAGTACAAAGATCGTAGACATACCCGTGATCAAGGTACGGCTTAGTGTATCGTTCAACGCGCGGTTAACAACCGATGCCGTGTCTTCAGAGCTTTTTTTCAAGGCTAAGAATTCACGTACACGGTCAAACACCACCACGCTATCGTTGATGGAATAACCGATTACCGTAAGAATAGCCGCTACGAATGCCTGATCAATTTCCATAGTAAAAGGCATAATACCTTCCAGCAACACGAACAGCGATAATACCACGAGTACCGTATGGAATAAACTCACCACAGTTCCCAGGGCAAACTGCCATTTTCTGAAGCGGATCATAATATAGAGGAACATCAACGCTATGGCAATCAGCAACGAGTAGACAGCCGAAACTTTAATATCATTCGCGATAGTAGGACCTACTTTATACGAACTTAGAATAGTAGCCTTCTCATCCAGTTTTGAAATTCCTTCGTGAAGTTTGTGTTCAGCATCTGCTGTAGCCTGATCAGAATCATCATCAATCCGGTAGCTGGTAGTGACTTTATATTTTGTATCACTTCCAAATGTTTTTACCTCAGGAGCTTCTCCGAACGGAGTGGCAAGGCTTTCACGCAGAGACGCTGCTGAAACTGATTTCTCAAATCCAACGATATAGGTCCGTCCTCCTTTGAAATCAACACCATAGTTAAATCCTTTAACAGCAAGCATGGCCATACCGGCAATGATTACAGCAAGGGAAACGGTATAGTAAATTTTACGGTTACCGATAAAATCAATGTTGATACTGCGGAACAGATTCTTAGACCAGCCCATAGAGAAGTTTACTTTCTTTCCTCTGCGGATGTAGTATTCAAAAATCACCCGTGTGAAGAATACAGAAGTAAAGAAAGAACAAAGGATACCGATGATAAGCGTTACGGCAAATCCGTAGATCAACCCTGAACCAAATGCCAGAAGAACAAAGCCTTTGATCAACGTGGTGGCGTTTGAATCAAGGATCGCAGAGAATGCATTTTTATAACCCGCACGGATTGATCCATCCAGATTTTTACCGGCATTCAGATCTTCCTTCACCCGTTCGTTGATCAGTACGTTCGCATCTACGGCAATAGCAAGCGACAATAGAATACCCGCGATACCCGGTAAGGTTAACGCAGCGTTCAACGATGCCAGAATACCTAACAGGAATATCAGGTTAAGAATTACAGCAAGATCAGCCACCCATCCCGATGCATTGTAGACAATCAACATAAAGAAAATGATGATGAGAAAACCTGCGATGATGGAGATAATACCATTGCGGATAGATTCCTGACCCAAGGTAGGTCCGACAGAAGATTCTTCAACAATTTTTGTAGGTGCTGGAAGTGAACCGGCACGTAAAACATTGGCTAAATCTTTTGCTTCTTCTACCGTGAAGTTACCGGAGATCTGCGAGTTACCATTTGGTATTTCACCATTCACAGAAGGAGCTGAATACACCGTGTTATCAAGTACGATAGCTATTCTTCCTTTAGGGCTTTTGCTTGATGCTTCTGCTGTCCACTTTGCCCAGGTGCGTGTACCACTCGCATCCATGTTCATGCTTACTGCGGGACTTCCGTATTCATCCAGATCATTACGTGCGCTGGTAATTACTTTACCGGTAAGTTTTGATTTACCGGAACGTCCGATGTCGAGGAAGTACAATTCAAGACCTTCAACATTTCCGATCATGTCAGGCTTGTTTGACCAGTATACGCCCACATTTTTCGGCAACATATTCCGGATATCCTGACGTCTGAAAATATCATTGATAGTAGCCGTATCCTTTGTGCTGTAACGGAAAGCTCCCGGAGGTGTGCTGAGCGCAAACAGCGGAGAGACATTCAGGTTCTGTAATGAATCCAGACCTCCTTTAGAAGCCGCAGTTTGTGTTGTATCATTTTCGGTTTTTGTACTGTCTCCCAACAGTTCAGAAAGACCTTTAGACTCTTCACTTGTTGCTGTTTCTTCAGTAGCCGTTGTTGATTTTGCAGCCTGTTGCTCTTTTACAAGCTGATCGTTGATGGCTATGAGGGGACCGTTAATGGTATTCGGTTCGATAACATCCCAGAATTCAAGCATCGCTACACCTTGCAAAAGTTTACGCACCCGTTGCGGGTTATCGGCTCCGGGAATTTCAACCTGAATTCTTCCGGTGCCTGAAAGACGCTGAATGTTTGGCTGCGATGTACCAAACTGATCCAGACGGTTTGTCAAAATCGTGAAGGAACGATCAATAGCACTTTCAATTTCTGTTTCTATCACGCTGATAACCTCACTGTCGCTTGCATTTGTTGCGATCTTCTCGCGGGTTACCGGATTGGCAAAGATGGAAGCCAGGCGCTTGTCAGGATTTTCATCACGGAACGTGCGGAAGAAAATGGTACTGAAGTTTTCGCGGCCTTTTCTATGCTCCAGCGATGCCTTACGAAGTGCACGAAGGAAAGAAGAATCCTGGCTGTTATTACTCAACCCTTTAATTACATCAAGCTGAGAAACTTCGAGCGTAACGTGCATCCCGCCCTGAAGATCAAGACCAAGGCTAAGCTCGTAATCCTTAACCTCCTTATAGGTATATTCGGTAAGGCCAAAAAAGTTATATACCGGTGTATTCCAGATGGAGTCCAGGTATGTTTGTTTTTTATCCAGATCTACTACACCATCTTTTGTGGTGGCCGCGGCAACAGCTTCACCTTGTACCTTATAGGATACAAATGTGAATGAGAGGTAGAAGAAACACAGCAGTGTGACTACTACCGCCAGAAAAATTACTAATCCTTTGTTTTGCATATAATCGTGAAATAAAAATTTTCAAAAATGAAGAGACCTCCGAAAACTTAAGATCGGAGCAACAGAAGCGAAGAAAAGAAAATCAGGGTGCGTTGGGAGAAATAATGGACTGAAAGAGCGTCTGGAATAGCTTGCTTACTGGAAGCTTGAGATCAAAGGCTGTTTCAGTTGCTTCATCCTCCTCAAATAAAATCTCGAACAGGCAAAAGCTTTCCTGTTGAAATTCAACGTGAGTGGCTGACGATGGCAGCGTACTGGAAGGAAGGGAAATAACAGAAGCATCCTCAGACTGATTTTGTTGCTGTTCAGTCTTGACCTCTGTTTTAGTGTACTGCGGTGCTGAGAAATAAAAAAGCTGGGAAATAACAATGACCAGAGCAGTGGCCATTCCGGTCACCAGGGTCCAGGTTTGTATAGTCGCCTTTTTAGTCATTCAGGGGGTACAAAAGTATACAATTACAGATAATCTGCAAGCGGCCAAAAAACCAGAAATCAGCATCAGAAGCTGGAGTAATGGGTCTTAATGAGTTAAATGATACCTCAGTGATCCGGTAAGAAGTTCGAGGGCGCGCTCAAAATGATGATTGTTTGGGATAACAATGTCGGCCGCGTGTTTTAATGGTTTTATAAAAGATTCATAAACCGGCATAACATGATACTGGTACCGATAAAGAACGTCATCCAGGTCATACCCTCGTTCTTCATTATCGCGCCTGATTCTCCGGCTGAGTTTCAAATGATCCTTGGCTTCAATGAATATCTTCAGATCAAGTTCCTGCTCAATTTCAGGAAAGTGCTGAACAAACAACCCCTCTATCAATAAAATCGGAGCCGGCTTGAATACCAGTGTTTTGGCATTTGCCTTTGCATTGTTAAACGTGTATTCCTTTTTCTCTAATACTTCTCCGTTTTTCAACCGCAGGATATCGTCATGGAATTTTTCACGATCGATGGATTCCGGCAGGTCAAAATTCTCCACTCCCTTTTCATCTTTTATCTGTAAATGCCGTGGCTTGTAATAGTGGTCCTGGGAGATGAGGCAAAGTTCATCCTCAGAAAACCGGGAAGATAAACTGCGTATAAAATAGGTTTTACCTGATCCGCTTCCGCCTGTGATGCCGATCGTATAAGGCTTCTTCATAGGATATGAATTCCGGCAGCGAAATTACGAAAGATGAATTCAGGCGCGGCTATGTTTGAGAAGGTATTGCGTTAATTTTTTAACAGCAATAGCACGATGGCTAAGCTGATTTTTTTGACGTAGTGACATTTCAGCAAATGTTCTATCGTGCCCTTCGGGTATGAATACAGGATCGTAACCAAAGCCTGAATGGCCACGCGGTTCTCCTGTGATTCTACCGTTGATTATCCCTTCAAAAAAAATGGGTTCATTTTCGAGTCCGATCAGGGTAATTACCGTTCTGAAACGGGCCCGCCTGTCGTTAACTCTATAAAGATTCTTTAACAGCAGCTCAATATTATCTGCGCTGTTTTTTTGTTCACCGGCATACCGTGCAGAAAAAACGCCAGGGGCACCCTGAAGTGAGTTTACCTCAAGGCCGGTATCATCGGCAAAACAGGGAACCTGGAAATGATTGAAAACATACTCAGCTTTTTGAAGAGAGTTGCCCTCCAGCGTATCACGCGTTTCAGGCAACTCTTCACTACAGCCGATATCGTACAGGCTGATAATATCTATTGCACTTCCAACAGCACTTCTGATCTCTTGCAACTTGTGCGCATTGTTAGAAGCAAAACAAAGCTTCATGTATCTGCTTTAGTCAACTGCATTAAGCTCAAGCTTAACAATCAGGGTACTGTTGGCCGGGACAATGATTGCCCCTGTAGTTGAATTTTTAAATCCCTCGGGGCCAAAGCAGTACCGTGAAGGAACATAAAATGTGCCGCTACCACCTTCACCAAGCTTGAACAAATTGATGCCTATGCCCTGGAAGTAGTCAATTACCTTACCATTTAATGCAGTAGATGGTTTTTGTTCCCCTGACGAAATTACCTTGGTATCGTCCGTGAGCAGATAGTACGTGTAATCAAACTCAACCTGGTCGTACCAAAAAGGTTCATTCTCATTTCCCTGTTCTGTTATTACATAACGTATGCCCAGAGAATCTGTCTGGTACTCTGTGATGCCTTCATTTGCCAGATAATTTTCAATAGCCGTGGTGTCCGTTTTCCATTGATTGACCATTACGGGTGATATCACGATTTCATTGAATTCGATATCAAAAATCAAGGTTGAGTTGGCAGGAATTTCATTAACGGTGGAGTTGCCATAAGCCCAGTATGAAGGTATGAATAGTCTCGCTTTTGACCCTACAGGTAACAGGCCCAGTGCAATTTGCCAACCGGGTATCAATTTACTGAGCTGACCATTTACACCCTCGGTGTTTTCATCGATGTTACCCGAATCAAATTCCGCTCCCTCGCCATTGGGAATAGCCGGATTAAATAACATTCCAACATAGTCAATGTCAATGACGCTGTTTGGTCGTGCCGGTAATCCATCTCCGAGTTCATAGACAACAATACGGATACCACGATCGTCTTTGATCACCGGTGAAGCTCCGGTGCTTACCAGAAATCCATCAATAGTTGCTACCTCTTTATTCAACTGCGCAATCGGATCAAAAGCCTCATCTGAACCGAAACATGAAGAAAGCAGTGCACCCATTAATACGAGTCCACCTTTCAAAAACGTTGATCTGAAAATCATATGCATTTTAAATTATTTACAAGTTCGTGTCGCCTGATCCAGGCTATCTCCTACTGCCAATACCTGAACATCGAATATCAAAATCGCATTGGGAGGAATTGCTCCGGGATATCCTCTGGGGCCATAAGCCAGTGAAGAAGGAATGTAAAACGTACCTGAATCTCCAATAGCCAATTTAGGAATTGAATATTGCCACCCCGGAATTACATCCGTTAATGGAAATCCAATACGATCGTTCTTATCAAATATTCTTCCATCCGCCATAAATTTTCCGGTGTACTTTACTTCCACGCAGCTCTCAAGCACTGGCTTCTTTCCACCCGTTGAGTTGTGAATCACGTATTGTATGCCACTGGTGTCTTCCTGTGCTGTAATGCTATTGTCCGCGAGATATTTTTTAATGGTCTCCAGATCCAGGCTCTTTTGTTTCTGGCTCTTCTTCTCGGCTAACTCCATTTGAAATTTCCGGAAATCATCCTGTGACATGATTCCGGTTACGCGAATCAAATACGCGATATTCAGTGTGGAATCAATGCCCATGGGAAGTGGAGCACGAACCAGGTCTCTGAAGAACTCTACGGCCGACATCGTTACATGAACACTGTCACCTTTTGACAGCATTCTGAACATCTGCATCATTCCGTCTTCACTCTTAAGAGCTGAAGTATCAGCCACCATCAGATAGCCTGGCATTTCTTCCTTATAGGTACTCTGCCAGATCGAATCTTTAGAGTCCTTCATTACGAAATCAAAAACCATTATCTCCTGAGGCTTTGCCAGTACGCCATCGCCTGATTCAACAACCGTGAATTTAAATCCGTTAGGTGTTTCTTTTTCAGTTTTGCAGGCCGCGACTAACAGCAGCAATCCAATCAGCACATTTGCTATTTTCATTGTATTCATGTTTAGACAGTAGTAGAAGTTATAAAGTTGGAATTGTTTAATGATTTTTTATTCAGGCCAAAAGTGAGGCTTTATACTCAGGCAGTAGTGTTAAAAACTTTTGTAGGGTTTCATCCAGACTCAGATGGGTCTGACCGCCTGCTGCATTGCGGTGGCCTCCGCCTTCAAAATGTTTTCGGGCCAGATCATTTACCGAAAAGTCGCCCAGCGATCTGAACGATAATTTGACACTATCCTTGCGGTCAGAAATCATCACAGAGAGTTTAACACCTTTTACAGAGAGCCCATAATTCACCAAGCCTTCCGTATCGCCTGTCTGAGAGCCGAATTTTTTTAACTCTTCAGCTGACAAAACCATATATGCGGTCCGGTATTCCGGTAACACCTGTAGTTTTTCGCTCAACACGTAACCCATCAAACGAAGCCTCTCAATGGTGTTGGTATCATACACCAATTTAGATACCTGCGATGGATTAGCACCAAGGGCAACAAGCTCACCTGCGATCTGAAATACTTTAAAGGTGGTATTCGAATGTCGGAAGCCACCGGTATCCGTCATGATCCCAGCGTAAAGGCAATTGGCGATGGAGTTATCAATAAGTTTTTTATCGCCCAGTTCATCAATGAGCTGAAAAATCAATTCGGCTGTACTGGCAGCGGTATCATCCCACTGAACAAAATCAGCGAAATTTTCAGGTTCAAGATGATGATCAACCAGAACCTTTTTTGCAGCCGATGCCCGCACCATTTCCCCTAATTCATTGATCCGGTTCAGACTGGAAAAATCCAGGCAAAAAATAATTTCAGCCTGGTCAATAAATTCCTGGCTGGGCTTGGGTTTATCCTTTTGAAAAATCAGCACATCGGAATTGCCTGGCATCCAGGAAATAAAATCAGGGTAGTCGCTCGGGGTTATTACCTGCACGCGGTGACCCTTCTTTTTCAAATACCCCATTAATCCAAGCGATGAACCCAATGCATCGGCATCCGGCTTAAAGTGGGTCAGAATAACCACACTTCTGGGCTGGCTCATAAAGTCACGAAATGCCTGAATTTGTTGCATACGCAGTTTAAGGAAGGGGCAAAAATGGATAATTTTTTTGAAGTGAGACGTCCTTAATCGTCAAAAAGTACTGATAAACACTGCGCTGAAACCTCGCACTCTGGACTTTTTTTCTATTTTTGCGGCCGTTTATTGAACCTGATAACTACGACTAAAACAAATTATATGGCTGGAAACAGAACTTTTACGATGATTAAGCCCGATGCCGTTAGTGCAAATAACTCGGGAGCAATTATTAAAATGATTGAAGAAGCAGGCTTTCGCATCGTAGCCATGAAAAAAACGCAACTTTCTCCGGAACGTGCCGGACAGTTTTACGCCATCCACAAAGAGCGCCCTTTCTTTAAAGATCTTTGTGCGTATATGTCATCTGGGACGATCGTACCGATGATCCTTGAAAAGGATAACGCAGTGGAAGATTTCCGTAAACTCATTGGCGCAACGGATCCTCAGAAAGCAGCACCCGGTACTATCCGTAACCTCTTTGCAAAGTCAATTGAGGCAAACGCCATTCACGGATCTGACAGCGATACAAATGCTGAAATTGAAGGCAGCTTTTTCTTCTCTAAATTCGAACAGTTTTAAAAATCGGTTTTATAAAATTCAAGATAAGAAGCACGGATAACCTCCGTGCTTTTTTATTTATTCAGCTTTTGCCTGGCCCGGTGCATGCGCGCATTCCATAGCGCTTGTTTGTAAATGGCATTGTGAATGCTGGCATTCACTTCATAGCCGATCAGTAATACCACCGTTACCAATTGAATCCAGACCATAATGGCGATGAGCACACCAATAGAGCCGTACACTTTGTTATAGGTGGCAAAATTGGTGATGTAGAAAGAGAATCCATACGACACAACCAGGGTTCCAATCGTGGCCAGAATAGAACCCAGTGAAAAAAACCGCCAGTTGTAATGAATAGCCGGACCAAAATAATAAAGCGTTGAAATGGCCAAAAAGAAAACAATGAAGATGACGATGAACCGAAGGGTGAACAACAGAAACACCGTGAAGTCCGTAATGTTAAGCCAATCAAATTGCATGAGGTAATTCAAAATGAATTGACCGATTACCAATAAAGCAATGGCGAGAAAAACAACAAACGCCAGATTGAGCGTCAGGCCTGTGGCTATTAACCGTGTCTTCAATCCGCTGCGTCTTTCAATTGTGCGGTAGCAGGCATTGAATGCTCGCATCAATGCCAGTGTACCATTGGTGGATAACCAGATGGAAAACACAAAACCAAGTGACAGCAGACCACCCCGCTGATTGCTGACGATATCCATTACCGTGGGTGAAACAACTTCAAACATACTGGTGGGCATGAGATCGCCCATGAATTGAAGAATACTTTCGTGGGTGATGTCGGGGAAAAAAGGCGTGATGTAGGGAATTAACGTGAAGAGAAAAATAATCGCTGGAAATACAGCCAGTATAAAATTGTAGGCTACACCATTGGCCCGGTCCATGATTTCATCATTCACCAGATTTTGTCCGAACAACCTCAGGATTTTATACAATGAAACATTCTCATACTTGCTGAAGCGAACCTTTTTCATCCAGGAGATGAGATACATCCCCGGGTACCATTTCAGAATAAGTCGTTTATGTTTGTACTTCATGTGAAGAATGGTTCCAGCACACGGGCCATGGGTTCCGGTGGACGGCAGGGGCGGTTGGTTTTCTGATCTACAAAAGCCAGTACCGTTTCACCCTGATTGATCAATTTATTCTCTTCGTTAAAAATTTCATACTCAAAGCGGATGCGTACGCCCGGCTTCTCCCGGATGGTGGTTACGATCCGGAGAAGTTCGTCATACCGGCCGGGTGCCAGATACTTCGAATGATTTTCCAGCACAGGCATAATCACACCCATCGCTTCAATCTCCCTGTAGGTTAATCCTAATTTACGAAGACTCTCCACCCGGGCAACTTCATAGTACATGGCATAGATACCATAGTACACATATCCCATCTGATCGGTTTCCCCATAACGTACGCGAACGGAAGTTTCAGATTGATACATCTCAACGATTTTGTTGTGCTGCCTTACGTTGCTCGATGGTGAGCGCACGCTGGTACTTTGCGGCATTGCGCATATGTTCTTCGTAACTGTTGGTGAAATTATGTCGCCCGGAAAAATCCTCTTTGGCGCACATGTAATAGTAATTGCTGGGGGTATAATTCAACACCGCATCTATGGAGGTAATTTCTGCCATAGCAATTGGTCCGGGGGGTAATCCCGGGTGCATGTACGTGTTGTAGGGAGAATCTATTTCCTTGTGAACATTCAATATCCGTTTCAAACTAAAATCACCTACCGCGAATTTTAAGGTAGGATCTGCCTGTAAGGCAATGCCTTTCTTCAGCCGGTTAAGGTACAAACCAGCAATGATGGGCGCCTCGTCAGCCTTGATGGTCTCCGCCTGAACGATCGATGCCAGCGTGGATACTTCTGTAGGCGTAAGTCCAATGGCAGTAGCTTTCTCCTTTCGCGTTCCGTTCCAGAATGATTCATATTCATCATGCATTTTCTCCAGCAGACTTTCCGGAGAAACATTGTAATACACTTCATAGGTATTGGGAATGAACATGGCCATGACGTTGTCCTTCGTGAAACCGTATGGATTATTCATGGAGAATTTTATCAGGGCAGCTTCAAATTCTTCGGGCTTCATACCGAGATTGCGTGTGATCCGCTCCGCCAGTTCTTTCGGAAGACGAATATTGTTGAATGTGATCTTCACCGGCTCCTGCTTACCCGACCGAAGTATTTTAAGTGCCTGCAGGTTAGACATGTTTTTGCGCAGAACATAACGGCCCGGTTTCAATTGCTTATCATATCCGGTTATACGCGCCAGGAAACTGAATGAAATCAGGTCGTTAACATAGCGACCTTCGTGCAGTTTCTTCTGCACTTCTTTAAACGAATCCCCTTCCTCAATAATGAATAACCTGCTCTCTGCATCTAATAAAATATTGGGGGTATACACCATCTGGTAAGCATAGAACGAAAAAGAAATACCCAGAACGGAAAGGATCAGAAAGATGATTAAGCGCTTATTCGGTTTCATAGAACAATTGAACGTCAAAAGTACTAAAAGTGGTTCGAGTCAGAAAGCGGGAAAGTCTTACCTTTCGAAATACATGGCCGCTGAATTAATAAAGATCCATCCCCAAAACCCGGAAGTACGAAAAATCAATCACACGGTTGATGTGCTGAAAAAAGGTGGAATTGTGGTCTATCCGACCGATACCATTTATGGCATTGGCTGCGACCTGATGAACCGGAAATCCATTGAACGGTTATGCCGTATCATGGACATCAAACCACAGAAACTTGATCTGTCTTTTATCTGCAACGACCTGAGTCATATTTCTGAATTTGTACATCGCATAGACACACCTGTATTTAAACTTCTCAAAAAAGCTTTACCGGGACCATTCACCTTTATCCTGGAATCCAGTAGCCGGGTTCCGAAAATTCTGGATGTAAACAAAAAGACTGTGGGTATCCGTATTCCCGATCATAACATCCCGCGGCAGATCGTGAAGGAATTACAAAATCCGTTGATCACCACATCTATTAAAGACGATGATCATATCAAAGCCTACACGACAGATCCGGAGGAGATCTTTAAAGACTTCAAACACCTTGTTGATATTGTAATTGATGGCGGAGCCGGTGGCAACGTGCCTTCAACGGTCGTGGATTGTACAGATCAGGAGATAACCATCATCCGCCAGGGACTTGGTGATATCGAACAATATTTATAACGCATTGATTTTTTGCTGAAGCAATTTCTTCTCTCCGGGAGATTCTGTGCGATGCACGGCTTCAGTAAAATAATTTTTAGCTGAGTCCTTTTCACCGAGCTGCGCATGCCAGTCGCCCAGCGTGGCGTAGTACAGATAATAATCTTTTAAAATCGGGTCGCCCTGCAAAAGAAGCAACGCTTTAAGAGAACTGCGGACTCCATTCACTTCAGCAGAGGCAATCAACCGGTTAAGCGCAACAATACCGTCAGGCCTGATCTGCCAGAGTATATCGTAAAGTTCCAAAATCTGTTTCCAGTTTGTTTCCGCGTATGATGCGGCAATACAATGCTCATACGCAATGGCTGCTTCTACATGAAAAGCAGAAACGTATTCGCCTCCCGATGCTTGTTTGAGAAATGTATTTCCCTGACGGATCAGTTCATAATTCCATTGTGAGCGGTCCTGATGCTTTAACAGCACTAAATTTCCTTCACGATCCACACGGCCATAGAGTCGTGCAGCATGAAAACACAGCAGTGCTGTAAGCGCCAGACTTTCGGGTTTGTTCGTGTGTGGATGTCGGATAATCAGATTCGCCAGCCGCAGTGATTCTTCTACCAGATCCTCACGGATAACAAGTGTGTGGTGGGTAGAGTTATACCCTTCATTGAAGATCAGGTAAATGGCCATTAACACATTCTGCAATCGCCCGGGTAAGTCATTCACATCCGGAAGCGTAAACGCAATTTTCTCTTCCCTGAATTGTTGTCGCGCACGATAGAGCCGTTTGGTTATCGTCTCTTCTCCGGTAAGAAAAGCTTTGGCAATCTCGGCTACACTAAAACCACAAAGGGTCTTCAATATAAGTGCTACCTGCGACTCCTCCGGCATTGACGGATGACAACATACAAACATCATTCGCAGTTGTTCATCTTCAATTTCATTTTCATGAACGAGCTGCCGAATGGTTTCTCCCGCTGAGAATTCAGACTTGAGCAGAGGGGATATTTCAGCAGCAAATTCTTTTTTATACCGCTCCCTGCGAACTACATCAAGTGCTTTATTGCGGGCGGCTGTGAAAAGCCATGCTGTTGGATTTTGAGGGATGCCATTAATGCGCCAGTTTTCCAGCGCTTTTATCAAGGTGTCCTGTACAACATCTTCTGCGAGCTCAAGGTTATGAGGTCCGAACATTTTGGTAAGCACAGCGATCAGCTTGCCCGCTTCATGACGAAACAGGTGTTCGACCAGGGGCTTTTCCTCTCCGAAAGAACTCATAACTGAAAAATAAAACAGGTTGACGTATTTTAAAATCTTACGACAACCTGTTTTTATTTCATGACCTTAAAGGTCATAATAGGTGGCATCGCGAATGATCTTTCCATCCTTAAGGGTTAGTACGCAACTGATGGGAAGACTAAACGAGAGACTATCACCACTTTTTCCGGAAGAAGTAAACTCCACGATTACGTTATCGCCAGTCGAATACATTCCGGTTATATCATCCCGAATGTCAGGAAACAGCATTTGCATTTCAGCATACTTGGCTGCTGTTTCATGCTGTGACCTGATAACATAATCTTTGCCAAACGAAGGGTCCAGAAAAAGTGCTGAGTCGGCATAGTGGTTGGCCATGACCGGCCAGTCATGACGATTAAACGCGTCAAACATACTTTGCACCACAGCAACGTTGGCCTGCTCTTTATTTTGCAGCTGCTGGCAACCTGGTAGGCTGGCGATAAGAAGTAGAGTAATAATGATCCGGTTCATATCATATTCAAATTAGTAATGACCACTATTCTTGTGGGACAGGCATGATCTCTCTGACTTCAACACTGGCATCAGGCGCATCAAACATTGGGCAGCCTTTGGACAGATCAATCGCTTCGGCATAATCCTTTGCCTTAATAAGCAGATAGCCACCAACAATGTCTTTACCTTCTGTAAAAGGTCCGTCTGTGACTTTTCGGGATGACGTTCTAAGCACCTTACCTCCGGGGAAAAGTGGTTGTCCGCCAATGAGTTTGTCCTGCTGTGCCAGCCATCCCATCCAGTCATTCCATTTCTTCATATCCGCTTCCATTTCTTCCGGGCTTAAGTTGGCATAGGTTTCTTCAGCTTCGAGGGTGTTGCGGAAAATGTACATGAACTCTTTCATCTGATTAAAATTTAAGGTTTGACAATTTTTACATCCCCATGACGAACAGACTTCTTCAAGATGGACACACTTTTAAAAAAATCTTTAAAAAAATTACTGAACCTGCTCAGAAGCCACCCAGGACAGGTGTTTTCTCCCAATGGAATCCGTAAAATTGTCCTGATATTAAAAATTCAAAAACTACAATCATGCGTGGATTAACAAGCTTTTTACTGATCTGTGTTGCGGTGCTGTCGGCCAGTGCCCAGGATTTCCAGCGGTTGTTTATTGCGGAAGATTTCACCAAAGAAAATCTCTTCACCAAGAACATTGAGGGCCCGGCATTCGATGATGCGGGGAACCTCTATGTTGTCAATTTTGAAAAAGATGGAACAATCGGTCTGGTGAAGCCCAATGGCGAAGTGCAATTGTTCCTCACGCTTCCGGAAGGAAGCACCGCCAATAGTATTCAGTTCGACAGTAAAGGCAACATGCTTCTGGCAGACTTCACAGGGCACAATGTACTAAAGGTGAATATGAAGAATAAAAAGGTAAGTGTGTATTCGCACACAAACTTTAACCAGCCGAATGACCTTTGCATTAACAGTAAAGATCAGCTCTTTGCTTCTGATCCGAACTGGAAAGAAAGCACCGGCAAAATCTGGCGCATTGACAAAGGTGGCAAAGCCACACTGCTTACCGATCAGATGGGCACTACGAATGGCATTGAACTCAGTCCGGATGAGAAAGTGCTGTATGTCAATGAAAGCGTTCAGAAAAAGATCTGGGCGTTTGATGTCGACAAAAAAGGTAATATTTCCAACAAAAGGCTCTTCGCAGAATTCCCCGATTTTGGTTTCGATGGAATGAAGTGTGATAAGCAAGGTAATCTCTATGCCACGCGTTATGGCAAAGGTGTTGTAGTAGTTATTGCACCTGACGGAAAAATAATCCGTGAAGTTCAGCTGAAAGGTAAGAACTGCAGCAACCTGGTGTTTGGCGGAATTAATGGAAAGCTTGTTTACGTAACCTTACAAGACCGGAAAGGAATGGAGATGTTCCGGAATGATGTGGCTGGGAAACTCTATTAAACATTAACTCATCACCTCTCTCAACACCTGTACAGATTTGATGTCGCCCAGTGTATCAATGTGATCTGCATAAAACCGGATGAGTAATTCAAGTAATTCTCTGCGAAGCGAATGACTGATAACGATTGGATCTTCGTATTCAGCTTTCACCAATACATCCAACACGGCTTCCACTTCAGTCGTTGCAAACCGTCCACCCACAACTTCATTCTTGTTCTGTGCGCCAAAACCCAGAAAGCGACAGAGCTTTAAGAGAAAGATCAAATGAAAATTCTCTATCCCCGAGGATTGATGATCCAGGGTAATCAATGATCTGATCAGGAAATCACAAACTTCTTCTGAATGGCTTTCGTCTTTAACCGTTTTGTTTATTATCTCATTGATGAACATGGCAATGGTGGTTTTGCGCACATCGGTGGAGATTGATTGATAAGGATACAGACATTTTACCTCCTTTATCCGAAGAATATCAGCATTATCACGATGGTAAACAACCAGGTCAAGTAGCGTGAGGGGTTGATACAGCGCTATCCTACTTTTTGCAGATTTACTCCGAACACCATTCACGATATAAGCCTGCATGCCGAAGCGTTCGGTAAAAATATTTACGATAATGGAGCTCTCTCCATACTTCGTAAACCTGAATACTATGCCGCGTGTTTTGTGGAGCAAGAGTTTGTAAGCTTAAAATCCATTGGCACCAAGCCTGCAGGTACACAAAGATCAAACAAAGAAATCACAAAGCGTTTCGTGAAAGTAAAATCGGGAGTTTGGGATCTGAATTTTCCATTTAATCAACAACAGCGATCTTCCCCACCTGGCTTTCGCGACCATCAGGGGTGGCTGAGAATACCAGGTAGATTCCGGTGGAAGCGCGTCTTCCATTGTAGTCCTGAACATTCCAGCTGGCTGTTCCACCTTGTGCCTGTGACTGCCAGACCAGTTTGCCACTGATATCCGTGATCTTCACCTCTGCATCAGTTGCAAGACCGGATATTCCTACCGTACCTGAAAATGTACGCAGCACCGGGTTAGGAAAGATTTTGATCTTCTGGGTTGATCCACCATCCGTTGCATCACTGCGGAATGAGCTAATACCTTTATCCGTAATGAAAAACACTTCGCCTGTTTTTCCATCGATCTCAATATCCCTGATCACGTTGGAAAGCAGTGGACTGTTTTCTGTAGTGAAATTGTAAATCATTTCCTCACCAATCGCATTGAACAACCATACCCCGCGTTCCGTTCCCATCCACTTCCGGTTTCCACCATCAACAGCAATGGCGGTAACTTTATCATCGCGTAATAAAAATCGACTTTCAAAAATAGGCTTGATGGCATTTTCATTCGGGCTGTAGAAATAACAAACCCCCAAATCAGTACCTACCCATACCAGGCCATCGCGGTCAACAATAATAGACCTTACATTTTTATTAGGTAATGCACCATTGTTTTGATTTTCCGTGAGGTAGGCAAAGGCATTCTGATCTTTGCTGTAAACATAAAGTCCACCGCCCTGAGCAGGGTTAACCATCATCCAGACATTGCCGAACAAATCTTCAACGATGTCGAGTGGATACCGGCCAGGTGTTGTGAGAGCTGAAAAAGAAGTGAATGTATTATCTGAGTTTAATAAAGTGAGTGATTGAGATGCACCGTAATGGGCAATCCATATCCCTTCCCACGAACTGGCCAGTGCTGTGATGTTATTGTTTGGCAGGGTACTGTTCGAATTATCGTAATGTGTAACGGTTCCATCGGTATCAAGTTTACGAAGACCTGAGCCATAAGATGAGATCACCTGACTTCCGGAAGGATCAATCTCAACATCGGTAATATCATTCAGGGTTGTCAGCTCACTATACCAGAGTCCGTCTTTGAATTCATCCAAAACCCCTGCTCTGTTCAGAGGCGTCATAGCAGAAGAATACCCGCCTGACATATTGAACATTCTTTCAAAACTATACTTCATCCGGAATGTTTCCGCTGATGATGGACCATTGGCAGCCAGACTTAAAAATCCTCCTGTGAAATTGGATACAAGACCATTGTTATCATCTCCGATCCATAATTTCCCTCCGGCATCTTCTGTAGCATAATTAGCATAGGAGATCTGTTCATCAGAAACAAGTTCAGGGGCACCCGCAGCGGATTTCTTCCAGAGGTTTACATTCGATCCACTGAAATTTGTTTTCTCGATAATAAAAAGATGCGTTGCTGATGAACTAAGCGAATGAAAAGATTGACCGGAAAGAAATGCTTCCAAAGTCCATACACCATCCAGATAACTATAAATGCCTGAGCCATCTACCGGAACATAAACTTTATTATCAAAAAGTGTAATTGATTTAATGGATGTGTTCAGGTCACCACCCGAAAATCGTTTCCACTTATTGAAATCAAGGAGGTTGTCATCCATATCACCCGCTATTACACCGGTTTCTGTAGCCAGAAAAACCGAGTCACCTTTAAAAGTACTTTGAAAGATCTGTAACGTTTGCCCGGTATTTCCCAGATCACGCCAGGTTTCTTTGATCGCTTTACCCGCCAAATCAAAAACCACAACACCATAATCTGTAGAGAGATAAGCGTAGTTACCCTGAATGGAAATGTGATTTATCTTTTTTGATCCCGTAATGGCAGACCCTTGCGTTGGGTCTATTCCGGTAACCACGTTGTCCTGGATTACATCCAGCTTACCTTCCTCATAGCCGATCAATACCTGCCGGGTTGTATTGTCATAGTTAATCCAGGTTATACCTGAGCCATTAAGTCCGTTCAGTTTTGAATAGCTGGTTATGCTTTGATCATTACGATCAAAAACCATTACTCCATTTTCGGCTGCCGCAAATACTTGTGCGTTGCCCAGTGCCACGCTATGTATGCTGTTATAGGAAAGGTGGGTACGCCAGGTACCGATGGGGATATTTTGGGAGAAAGAATTTGAAGTAAAAAAGAAAATCAATATCCAAATGTGCAAATGAGACCATGTGCAAATGCGCGCAAGTACCCGCTTACGCTTGCCTATTTTATGTTGATTTAATTCCTTACTAATCGATTTTAATTTGCACATCTGCACATTGATGATCATTAATTCCGTTCTTTCATTCCTTCTAAAAACGCTTTACGACTGCGAGCTTCATACTCGGTCCGTTCACCAAGCATCACCTGTTTATCGCTATCCACCAGGCGAAATGAGAACGATGCAAGCTCACCGGTTTGTGCACAAATTGCGTGAACTTTAGTTACAAATTCAGCAACGGCCAGCAGGTTGGGCATAGGTCCAAAAGGTTTGCCTTCAAAATCCATATCGAGGCCGGCCACAATTACACGCTTGCCTGAGTTGGCGAGGCTATTACAAACTTCAACGATAGACTCATCAAAGAACTGAGCTTCATCAATGCCAACCACATCACATTCTCCGGCAAGTAGTAAAATATCACCTGGAAAATTTACTGGCGTTGAACGGATAGTATTTTCATTGTGGGATACGATCTTTTCCTGGTGATAGCGTGTATCGATAACGGGTTTGAATATTTCCACATTTTGCCGGGCAATGATGGCGCGGTTAAGCCTGCGGATAAGCTCTTCCGTTTTTCCGGAAAACATGCAACCGGCAATTACCTCAATCCATCCTGCACGGCCTGGCTCATGCTTTCCACCTAAATTCGGTTCAATAAACATGGGGTAAAATTAAAAAGACTTTCCGTGGGTTTTAATCGGAATAGCGAAGATGCGGAAGTTTATACTCATCCGGAACCAGTAAAGTTATATCACCCTGAATGATTGCCTGGCAGGCAAGCCGTTCGTCTGTATTCAAGTCCCCGGCCTGATGGTAACGTTGCTCAGCCGGTGTACGCGGTGCGATCTCTTCGGCACCTTGAAGAACCCTGAATTTACAGGTAGTGCATCTTCCCTTTCCACCACAGGCATGCATCCAGTCAATGTAGTGTTCATGGAATTGCTGGAGCAACGGCCTATACGAATCGGTGATCTCAACCGTTTTGTCAAAGAGGTTATGTATGGTAACGCGGGGCATGGCTGTCAATCCGGAGCTAAAACGTGCACATTATTGAATATCCATTAACTTTATAGCTGCCAAATAAGTCATAAATAAAGATATAGTACACATGGACGAAAAGGTCAGTCTGGAAGCAATTGCGTTGTATGGAGATGCCTATGCCGAAAAAGTGCTGAAAGAGTTCTTCGCCTCAAAAGAAAAGATCAGCGGCTCAGAAATTCTCGGCTTGTGCAATGTTCAGCAGGTCAATCTTTTTGTGATCCGTGAGTTGTTCAAGGTGTGGCGTGATGATACAAAAAAACTCAAAAGCCCATATTTTGATTTTGAGAACGCAGAAGTAAAGGAAGCGCTTGAGAATTTCATGGGCGTGCTTTCTAAAAATATTTCTATTGACCGGGCATACTTTGCGCCCCTGTTGAAAAAAGCTTCCAGCCAGGCATTGCTGGTGATCTTTGATCCGTACGATTTCTATTCCATCACCATCACCGGCAAAAACAACAAGCTTGACATCGAACCTTTCCGGGAAGAAATAAAATACCTGAAAGTAAATAAGGAACCGCTGGAACGTATGCTTCAGAAACTGGAACAAAAGGGTGTTAAGGAAATCTCCGGCAATGAAGCTTTTGCTGTGCTCGATCAGATCCTGGAAGAAGTCAATTTCACTCCGGAAGATGTGGACGGATACATTGAAAAATTTTCAGCCATTGTTCCGCTTGACCCATCCCGTTTCTTCATTCCAAAAGAAGAAGTAAAAGCTCCCATCCCTGAAAAGAAACCAGAACCTACACCTCCACCCGTAGCAAAACCCGCTGCTACCAACCAACCCAAACAGCCGGTACCTCAACCTGCCAAAACCACGTCCGTTCCGGCTCCTACGATAAACGATAAACTCGCACAGGAAAATAAAACCACGCTGGTAAAGAATTTACAGAAGATCGCGAGGATAAAAGACGGCCTCACCATCAATCAGAAATTCATGTTCACCAAAGTATTATTCCATGGTGATTTTGAATTGTTCAGCAAAGCGGTAGACCGGCTTGATCAGCTTGACAGCCTCCCTGCGGCCCTGAAATACATTGACGAAGAATACGCCTCCACATGGGATCGCGACAGCGAAGAGTTTCACGAGTTTATGGAGTTGGTGGAGAAGCGCTTTGAATAATCATTTAATAATTTTTTCATCCTTCCAATCACGCAGCCTTTCTTATCTTTACCGATAGTATTGGCTTTATCTTAACCTTATCATGATCGATCTTCTTAAATCCCTCATTGATTTTGTCCTGCACATTGATCAACACCTCATCGAAATCGTTCGCGATTATCAGACCTGGACATACCTGATTTTGTTCCTCATCATATTCGCTGAAACCGGGCTGGTGGTAACACCAATCCTTCCCGGTGATTCATTGCTGTTTGCCGCAGGCGCTATTGTGGCTAAACCCGAATCGGGATTAAGCATTGCGCTGATGTGTGGATTACTCATTATAGCAGCTATTCTGGGCGACCTGGTGAACTACCACATCGGAAAATTCATTGGTGTGAAAGCCTTCAGCGGAAAGTATAAATTCCTGAAGCAGGAATACTTAATGAAGACCCACGCTTTCTACGAAAAGCATGGTGGTAAAACCATCATCTATGCGCGCTTCATTCCCATCATCCGTACGTTCGCTCCCTTTGTTGCCGGAGTAGGAACCATGACCTATGGAAAATTTGCCTCTTACAATGTTATTGGTGGAGTAGCCTGGGTAAGCAGTTTTCTGCTGCTGGGATATTTCTTTGGCGGACTTCCCGTAATAAAGGAGAACTTCACTTTTGTGATCTTCGGGATCATTTTCCTTTCACTGTTACCTCCGGTAATTGAATATCTGCGGAGCAGGGGGAAAGCTGAACCTTCGAAGTAATAGTGATTTCAATGAGGTTAATTTTTAACCTGGTCATATTTTTCTTTCAGTGTTTCTTTACGTTCCTGTTTTTGCTATTCATTTATACCTTGTTTGCTCTCCTTGATTACCCGGTAGGCATTGAAGGTATCATCAGTATCACGGTTGTTCAACCCATACTTGGTGCGCTGTTGTCCGGCATAACCATAGCTATCTGCCTTGTCATTGGACTACCGATCCGTCTGAGCCCGGTGATCAATTCCTGGTGGAAAAAAAAGTTTCTCATAGCTATCCTGGGCACTTTCACGGGAATAGCTTTTCTGATTGCTTCTTTTTACTTCATGGAGACGTACATGGATACAGATATTCCAAGACAGATTCCCAATCTATCGCTGGCGTTAACGGGATGGTTTATGGTCGCTTTCTTTTTATCACACACTTTCTCCACAGAAAACGTTGTCATAAAAATTGAGAACTACCTTAACCAAATCTTTCTGAAGAAGTGAGTTTTGATTCTTAAATTGTGTCATGCGATTTCGATTACTGATCATTTTTACACTTTGCATTCCCTTTTATTCTCAGGGACAAAAGAATGCGCTCGTGCTCCAATCTGATTTCGGATTAAAGGATGGAGCCGTATCAGCTATGAAAGGTGTTGCCTTTGGTGTATCTCCTTCACTAAACATCTTTGACGTAACACACGAAATACCAGCTTACAATATCTGGGAAGCTGCCTACCGTCTGCATCAAACCGCTCCGTACTGGCCCGCGGGGACAGTGTTTGTTTCCGTGGTTGATCCGGGCGTAGGTTCAAGCCGAAAATCAGTTGTGCTCAAAACAAAAACCGGTCATTTTTTCGTCACGCCTGATAATGGAACGCTTACCCTCGTTGCCGAATACATGGGCGTAGCAGAAGTACGCGAGATTGATGAACATGTTAACCGGTTGAAAAACTCACAGGAGTCATACACCTTCCACGGACGTGATGTGTACGCGTTTACGGGCGCCCGTCTTGCTGCAGGCACAATAACATTTGAACAGGTAGGAAAGAAATTGCCTAATGAAGTGGTGATGATCCCGTATCAAAAGCCAACGGTTGAAAATGGAATTGTAAAAGGTACTATTCCTGTACTCGATATACAATATGGTAATGTATGGACAAATGTTGACAAGACTACTTTTCAAAAACTAAACATCAAAAACGGAGATCTTCTCCAGGTAAAGATCTATCAGAACAATCAACAGGTGGTTGATCTTAAAATGCCATTTGTTCAAACGTTCGCTGATGTGGAAGAAGGTAAAAATCTCTGTTACCTGAACAGCCTCCTGAATGTTTCATTCGGAATAAATCAGCAAAACTTCTCAGAGACTTATAAGGTATTCAGCGGAGCCGAGTGGACGGTGAGTATTCAGAAAACAAATTAAAGCTGGCTAAAAAGAAAATCACCGCAGCACGAAAGATTATTCCCTGCTGCGGTGATTTTTTATTTCCGTTAACTATAGCTTAAATGCCTGTCTCGCCAGCAAACGCCATTGCCTGGCTTGTTTTTTCCATACCAGCAACACACCAATGTTTGCTTTACCCGGCTGCCCATTGTTATTCGTCTCCGCTACCAGCTTATGACGAACAAGAGCAACATCACCTGCAATTGAAATCGTCTGTTCTGAAAGATCAATGGTAACAAAATCAGAGTTGCCGCTTACGATATTCTGAACGAAGGCAGCTTTATTTTCAATCAATCCACTGGAATGGCCATAGCTGATTTGATCAGCAGCGATTTTTTCAAGTGTTGTCTTATCTGCATCGATCATGGCTTTTCGCAATGTTTCAACTGCAGCAGCAACCTGTTGTTCTTCGGTTTGAGCCATTAGGGTCGTGCTTAACAAAATAAAGATGATGAGGGAGCAAAGTATCTTATTCATGGTTATAAAGAAATTAAATCAAGCCAGTCGTTTTGCTACTTCTTCCCAGTTCACAACGCTCCACCAGTTCGCTACATATTCATTCCGTTTATTCTGGTATTTCAGGTAATACGCATGCTCCCACACATCAAGTGCGAGCAGGGGTGTTCCTTTCAGGTCACTGTTATCCATCAGTGGATTATCCTGATTGGGTGTTGATCCGATTTTCAATTTCCCATTGTCATTTACGAGCCATGCCCATCCCGAACCGAATCGGGTCATGGCAGCTCCTGTAAATTGCTCCTTGAACTTATCGAGAGAACCAAATGATGCATTGATAGAATCCAGCAGTTTACCCGAAGGTGCTCCACCACCTGGCTTCATGACCTGCCAGAAGAAGTTATGATTCCACACGCCACCACCATTGTTCTTTGCCTTGGCTGATAATTTTGATGCCGTACCAAAAAAATCTTTTTCAGAGGCAGCCTGAATCCCTTCTGCGGTGATTGCCTCATTCACATTTTTAACATAGGCTGCGTGATGCTTGGTGTAATGGATCTCCATCGTCATCGCGTCAATGGATGGTTCAAGCGCTCCATATGCATACGGCAAAGGTATTTGCGTAAAGGAAAATCCAGTGAGGATTTCATGACTGGCAGCACTTATTACAGGCATACCTACGGTCGCTACTGCCGTGGCTTTAATGGCCTTGTTTAAAAATTCTCTGCGGGAAGTTTTCATGCGTTCTGATTTGTAAATAGAAGGACAAACATGAGTCCAAATTTTGTCGGCAAGCAGTGTCTTTTCATTACCGGCTCTGGGCTTACACGGACGGAATTTAGCCAAAAATATTTAGCTTGCATCAACCAACTTCACATCGTTATGACTGACATATTGTATGATGAAATCCCCTCCCTCGACCTGGCTGATTTCACCCGGGGCGATGCCAAAGCGAAGCAAAAATTTGTAGACGCACTCGGAGCTGCGTATAACAACATTGGTTTTGTGGCAATCCGAAATCATTTCCTCACCGATGACATGCAGCAAACGCTATACACAACGATAAAAAAATTTTTCGCGCTGACAGATGAAACGAAGAAAAAGTATGAGCGTACCGATCTGGCCGGTCAACGCGGATACATCGGTAAAGGAAAGGAACATGCCAAAGGAAGAAACACCGGTGATCTGAAAGAGTTCTACCACGTGGGGCAGGAAATACCCGAGGCCGATCGGGCGCAGGAAGGATATCCAGGTAATATCTGGCCTGCAGAAGTTCCTGAGTTCAAAAAAATAAGCAACGAAGTGTACCAGGCACTCGAAAAAACCGGCACCTATATGCTTCGGGCTATAGCGTTATACCTGAAGCTGCCTGAAAATTATTTTGATGATAAGGTATGGCGCGGAAACAGCATTTTAAGATCCATTCATTACTACCCGATTGAAAACCCCGATGCTGTACCGGCCGATGCAGTCCGTGCAGCTGAACATGGTGATATTAATCTTATTACGCTGCTGATGGGCGCCAGTGCTGACGGACTTCAGGTGCTTCGAAGAGATGGTAAATGGATACCCATCACCGCGCTGCCTGATCAGCTTGTGGTAAATGTGGGTGATATGCTTGAACGGCTCACCAATAAAAAATTAAAATCAACAATTCACCGGGTGGTAAATCCGCCACGGCATTTGATGAATACACCACGATATTCAATTCCTTTCTTTATGCACCCGCGATCAGAAATGAGCCTGGCTGCACTACAGGATTGTGTTGATGCCGCGAATCCAAAAAAATGGGAAGACATCACAGCCGGTGAGTTTCTTGACCAGCGGCTTCGCGAAATCGGGTTGAAAAAATAATCCCTGACGGAGTGGAAACCTTACTTTCTAATTCGTGATCCAGCGCGTTCGCTACTTTATATTTCTGCGCGATGTGCTGCTGCTCGCGGTCTCCACCTTCGGAGGGCCTCAGGCACACCTGGCTCACTTTCAGAAAGTACTCGTTCAAAAAAGAAAATACCTCACCGAAGAGGATCTAATGGAGATCAATTCACTCTGTCAGATTCTGCCAGGTCCTACTTCCACGCAAACGCTTACGGCTATCGGTTTTAAAATTGGCGGGCCAAACCTGGCATATCTCACCTTACTGATCTGGATGCTTCCCGCTGTTACCATTATGACGGTGGCAGCAATTATGATGTCAAATATCCAGGAGAAACACTGGTCACTGGAATTCACACGGTTCATTCAACCCATGGCCGTTGGGTTTGTAAGTTATGGCGCCTACATCATCAGTCAGAAAACGGTGCATACAAAAACCGGCATTGCTCTGATGATCATTGCGGCTGCCGTTTCTTATTTCATACAGACACCGTTCATTTTCCCGATTATACTCCTCTGCTCCGGCTTGCTCACGGCCTTAAAATATAAAGCCCAGCCGAAAGAAGAGAAAACAAAAATTGTAGTACCCTGGTCCAATTTCAATCTCTGGGCAGGTGTGCTTGTCGTTGCAGCTATATTAGGGGGATTAACGAAAGCGCTTCCGGTAAAGCTTTTTGAAAATTTCTATCGTAACGGCAGCCTCGTTTTTGGCGGAGGACAAATCCTGGCTCCATTACTTTATACTGAATTTGTTGAAGTCAGAGATGGTGATGATCTGAGCAAAGCCTCCATACTAAAAACCAAGATCAAAAAACAATATGCTCCCAAACCGCTTCATCATCCTATCTCGCACAATGAATTTCTTTCAGGGTATGCGGTAGCACAAGCCTTGCCCGGGCCGGTCTTTTCATTCAGCGCCTACATCGGTGCCCTCTCTTCGCGTGATGAAGGTATCGGGGGAGAAATTATTGGCGCGATCGCTGCATCATTCGGAATATTTCTGCCCGGTACATTTCTGATCTTCTTTGTGATCCGATTCTGGGCAAGCTTGAAAAAATATCGTGCCGTTCGGGCTTCGCTGGAAGGAATCACTGCGGCCAGTGCCGGACTCGTAATAGCCTCGGCTATCATTCTCTTTCAACCGTTGGAAAATACCATTATGAATTTTGGCGTAACTATCGCCACCTTTTGTCTCCTTACTTTCACCAAAATTCCCTCACCACTTATTATCGTTGGTGGATTGTTATTAGGCTTTCTGGTAAAATGAAATTATGTCAGTATGTCGAAGGGCAAGGTGATCTGATCAGAATAAAATTTCATCCGGGAGTGACGAACATCAAGAGGAATAATTTTCTCAATGACGGTGTTTTTATGATTGACAAACACCTCTACATAATAACTCCCCAACAGGTATAAATTTACTTTGTAGCCGTAGTAGCGTATGGACATAACAAACGTGCCATGCTCATACAAAAAACTGATCTTCTGCTCCAATGTAAATTTTCTATACTCCTTCCATGCAATCATGAATTGAACATAGAAGAAAAAAAGAACCAACACAAGATTGATTGTTACCGAAGTTTTTCGTTAAAGAGGGCAATGGTTCTGCTCCACGCCAGTTTAGCAGCCGCCTCGTTGTATCGTGTAGGTGCCGTATCATTATGAAAGGCATGCTGTACACCTTCATACATGAACAACTCATATTTTTTCCCAGCTTTCTTCAGCGCCTCCTCGTACGCTGCTATACCTGCATTGACACGTTCATCCATTTCTGCATAGTGTAACTGAAGCATAGCATTTATACGAGGAACGTCATTTACATCAGGTTGTCTCCCATAGAATGGAACAGCTACCAGTAGATCAGGAATGTTCACGGCAAGGTTATTGGCCACAGCACCTCCCCAGCAGAATCCAACACATCCGATTTTACCATTGCAATCATTTCGTGATTTTAAATAAGTGGATGCCCTGGAAAAATTTGCAATCGTTTTAACCGGATCCAATTGTTGAATCAGATCGCGGGCCTTGTCAGGATCAGAAGAAGGAGTTCCTCCTACAACAGACAAACCATCCGGAGCAATGGCCACGTATCCTTCGAGCGCTACCCGTCTGGTGACATCTTCAATGTGCGGATTCAATCCGCGGTTTTCATGGATTACGATCACACCACCATACTTCCCGTTTTGCTTGGGTCTCGCTACGTATGCTTTCATTTCGCAGCCTTCTCCCCGATAGGTAACATACGATGTAATCAACCGGTCATCCTGGTACGGTATCGTTTCAGCTTTCGCATAATTCACTTCGAGCAGGGGAAGCATCGCCATAGCCGCAGCAGTACTTCCGGCAAGTGTGGTCAAGCGCCTCAAAAACTCCTCACGGGTAAGGGGCTTGTGGGTATATTCATCGAAAAGGTTGATAATGCGCTGGTCCATAGCGAAGCTTTAAACCGAGTTACCCATTTCTGAAATAAGGGGCCAGCAAAATTCTATGACCGGACTAAAAAGAAAAAAGCCCCGGTTTAGGGCTTTTTTGATGGGTGAATGATGGGACTCGAACCCACGACCCTCAGAATCACAATCTGATGTTCTAACCAACTGAACTACATCCACCGTTTAAAGGGACTGCAAATTTAGACGGACACCCGGAATTTGCAAAATTGATTTTCAGATCATTTCCGGTTGAACAACAGTCTTTCGCCCTGACGGCTCTCATCAAACCTGCCAGAGTCATAGGCTAAATGACCGGAAACAAAAGTATGGGTCACGGCCGACCGGAATGTAGTTCCTTCAAACGGTGACCAGCCACATTTCGCCAAAACGTTTTCTTTTGAAACAGCCCAGGGTTTATTCAAATCAACCAGCACCAGGTCTGCAAAGTACCCCTCGCGAATAAAGCCACGATCTTTTACCTGAAACAGAATGGCCGGATTATGACTCATCTTTTGAACCACTTTCTCCAGACTTATTTTTCCCTGATGAAAAAACTCCAGCATAGCAACCAAACTGTGTTGAATGAGGGGACCACCTGAAGGTGCCTTGAAATACGAATTCTTTTTCTCTTCCAGCGTATGCGGAGCGTGATCTGTGGCCAGTACATCAATGCGATCATCAAGTAAAGCCCTGAACACCTGTTGCTGATCCGCGGCCGATTTTACTGCCGGGTTCCACTTTATAAATGTTCCCAATCGTTTATAGTCCGTGTCATTAAACCAAAGGTGATGCACGCAGGCTTCGGCTGTGATCTTCTTTTTCTCCAACGGAATTAAGTTATCAAAGAGCGCAGTTTCCTTTGCTGTGGATATATGCAGAATGTGTAATCGTGTGCCGTGCTTTCGTGCAAGTTCAATAGCAAAGGAAGACGATTTATAACATGCCTCGTCACTGCGTATCAGCGGATGGCACTCTATGGGAACATCTTCTCCGTACTTCGCTTTAAATTCTTCCGTGTTCTTTTTAATGGTTGCTTCATCTTCACAATGCGTGGCAATGATAGAAGGGAAGCGTGAGTAAAAGCCCTCAAGCGTTTTTGCATTATCCACCAGCAGGTTTCCGGTAGATGATCCCATAAAGATCTTCAGTCCGCATACTTTGCTGACATCCGTTTTCATCACTTCCTCCAGGTTATCGTTTGCCGCTCCGATAAAGAAAGAATAGTTCGCCAGTGAGGTTCGTAATGCTATCTGATACTTGTCTTCGAGCAATGTCTGTGTAAATGTGGGCGGATTTGTATTGGGCATTTCCATGAAACTGGTAATACCACCGGCAACAGCTGCCCGTGACTCGGAATAGATAGTAGCCTTATGCGTTAGTCCGGGCTCACGAAAGTGAACCTGATCATCAATGCCACCCGGAAGGAGATGCTTCCCTTTCGCATCGATCTCCACATCTGCCTTATGCGCTGACAGATCTTTACCAATTACTTCAATACGCTGACCTTTAATCAGCAAATCGCCTTCGAAGACCTTCCCTTCATTGACTATATTTGCGTTCCGGATAAGTATCGTTTTCATTGCCCGCAAAATTAGAAGCTAAAGTGTCAGCAATTACATCTTTTGAAAATTTTAATCTCAACAAACAGTTGCTGAATGCAGTCGCTGATCTTGGCTTTGAACACCCAACGGAAATTCAGCAGAAATGTATCCCGCTGATCCTGGGCGGACAGGAAGTTATTGGCATCGCTCAAACCGGTACAGGCAAAACTGCTGCTTACTTGTTACCCGTATTGATGAAGGTAAAGTATGCTCAGGGCAGTGAACCGCGCGCGGTGATCCTGGCACCTACAAAAGAACTCACCATTCAGCTGGCTGAACATGCCCGCCTTTTAGCCAGGTACACCGATCTGAGAATATTACCTATCTACGGAGGGATTGGCCCGAAGACACAGATTGAAGAAATTAATAAGGGTGTTGATATCCTCATTGCCACCCCTGGCCGGTTCATGGAATTATACCTGAAAAAAGAGCTCCCGACCAAACAGATCAAAACCCTGGTACTGGATGAAGCTGACCGGATGATGGACATGGGATTTATGCATCAGCTCCGGAAAATATTTGAGGTGATCCCTCTGAAGCGGCAGAACCTTCTTTTCTCTGCTACCTTTCCTGAAAAAGTAGAACGTCTGTCTGCTGAATTTCTGGAGTTCCCTACAAAGGTAGAGATAACTCCGCAGGCTACTCCGGCTAAAAGTGTTGAGCAGGAACTCTATCATATCCCTAACATCAAAACAAAAATCAATTTTCTGGAATACCTGCTTCAGGATCCGGAATTCAATCGGGTTATGATCTTTACCCGCACAAAGGAAAATGCCGACAATGTATTTAACTTCATCGAACGAAAAAATCTGGGACCGGTACGTGTCATTCATTCCAACAAAGGACAGAACAGCCGCATCAATGCGGTAAATGAATTCAAAGAGGGGAAGCTGCGTGTACTCGTATCAACCGATGTTACCTCGCGGGGAATTGATGTTGTTAAAGTATCACACGTGATCAATTTTGATGTTCCGATTCTGTACGAGGATTATGTTCATCGCATAGGCAGAACAGGGCGCGCCTTTCAACAAGGTAAAGCCATAACGTTTGTAAACAAGGCCGAGCTCTACCACATTGAGAAAATTGAAAAACTGATCCGCGAGAAAATTACGGTCAGGTCACTCCCGGAAAATGTTGAGGTGACCAATACACCTTTTGCCGAAAAACAGGAAATGGCAAAAGCGATTGACGATCAGAAGCGAAGAGAAGATCCTGAGTTTAAAGGAGCTTTTCACGAAAAGAAATTCGAACAGAAAGAAAAAAAGATTAATAAGAACGAAAAGAAGTCTGATAAGAACGAAAAGAAGCTGTATAGGAAAGGGAAGAAGTTCGATAAGAAAAAAAGTTCATCTAAAGATAAGCCATAATTCAGTCGTTACGATTTTTGCTCAGGAACATTCAGGATGAAAGTAGCTCCTTCTCCCCACTTCGTTTGCAACTCAATCGTTCCGCCAAGGTAATTCACAATAAGTTGTACAATGGCTAATCCAAGGCCGTGTGAGCTTTCACCACCGGTTGGCCTGGCGCTGAGCTTTTGAAATTTGCCGAATACTTTTGGAATATCTTTTTCATGAAACCCAGGCCCTTCGTCACGTACTTCAACGCGAACGCCCTCTGCTCCTCTTCCGGCTGTTATAAAAACCGTTCGCTCAGCTGGAGAATATTTTATAGCATTTGAAATCAGGTTATCCAGGATACGCTTCAATAGCAGAGGTTCAAGAATAGCCACTTCATTGGTGACATTCATTTCAAAAGAAATCTTCTTTTGTGAAGCATAGGATGAAAATCCATTCACCAGGGATTGAACGTAGGAATCAAGCCGTACCTGCTCATACTTCACAACCAGTGGATTTTCTTCCAGGTCACGTAATTCCAGCAACTCGGCAATGATGCCATGACCATTCCGTATCACCTCGTGTCCCTTGGCTATAAACTCTCTGGCCTTCGTGAATTTTTCATCTACTTCCATCTCCAGCAGATACATGATACCTTGTAAACTATTCAGGGGAGATTTCAGATCGTGAACAATAGCATCGATCAATGCGCTGACTTCACGGTTCAGGTTGTTCAACTCCAGATTCTTCTGCATAAGCAATGCATTAACCTTCCTTCGTTCCAATGCCGCTTTGCGGATCAGAATTATCATGATCAGTAAGCTTATCAGAACGATGGTTCCAAGCGCCAGCATGAAGCGTTGCCAGAATACCACCTTATGCTGTGCTTCCAGGTTTAACACAGCCATTTCTTTTTCGCGCTTCTCCTTCTTCAACGTCAGGTCAAATGTTCGGGCTTCAATACTACCCTGACGCAACGCTGTCAGAACCGAATCCTTAAACGCCAATGACAGTTGCAAATATTCAATGGCTTTTAACGGAAGCTTGCGTGCTTTATAAATTTCAGCAAGAAGAGCTGTGCTTTCCATGGATATGGATGTGCTCTTCACCTGACGTCCGAGGGAAAACGCAGTTAAAGCCTGTTGTTCAGCGGCCGACCAGTTTCCTTCAGCGATATGACATTTTACGAGCAGGATCATAGCAGGCACCAGAATATCTGAATGATATTTGCCATCACTGAGCTGGATACATTTTTTGAGATAAAACCGGGCGCTGTCGTATTGTTCTTTTTTGAAATGAAGCTTCCCAAAATCTGAGAGGCTACGGTACGACAGGTATTCATTGCTAAATTCTTTACCCACACCATCAGATATCCGGATGAAATATTCTGCAGAGTCCAG
>DASXWH010000112.1:0-21444 GCA_036503775.1 Ohtaekwangia sp. | reverse complement strand
CTGTGACGATCCCGAATTGTTTAAAGCCAACAGTCGGGATCATTCCGCTTATCCCTGGAGTATACTTTTCTCTCCAAACGTTAACAAGGAGGAACTTATAAAAATATTGGATGACGATCAGGCTGAATCACGGGTTCAGATCCTGGCGGCAAACAAACTCAGGGCCCTGGGGGAGAGCATTAATTACCAGGCGCTGCTGGGTATGATCATTGAGGTAGGAATGGATGAAGGTCTTGACGTCATTGCCGCGTATGGTGACGGATCTGCACGATACATTAATTACTCTGAAAAGCTGATTGTTCTGGAAGCACAAACCGAACAATCCAATGCACTGATCGATGATCTGTTTAACTGTGGTAATGAAGTGATTCAGAAAATCGGACCGTGGGATAAAGAACGTCTTCCCGCGCCTCAGGCAGGTCAGGTACGGTTGACCTTTCTGGTTTCAGATGGTCTCTATTTCGGGCAAGGTCCCTTTGATGTGCTGGCGGAAGATCCTATGGGTGGCCCTGTGATCGGGGCAGCGGCTGAACTTATGAAGTATCTTACTGAATATAAAGAATAGCGGTTAACATAGTTAAACCGGATCAACATCAACGATCACTTTCAGGTTCTTCATTTCCTTTGAGAGCTGCACCTCGGTAACCTCATGCATGATGTCGTGTTTTAGTTTTGGGAGATCCCCCTTTCCACGGGCAATTTTTATGAGGATGCTCATCAGGTATTGATTTCTGATTTTAGAGATCATCGGCTCGCCCGGCCCAAGAATCCGAAGCTCCGGAAGTTTTATCCTCAGATTATCGGCAAGAGCTTGTGATCCTTTCAGACAGATTTTTTTATCGGTATGTTTTACAGTCAGCTCAATTAATCGGGTAAAGGGAGGATAGCCGTGTTGCTGCCGGTCGTTCAGTTGCGAATGGTAGAACGTATTGACATCGTATCGTAATATGAGTTGTAGTACAGGATGATCAGGCCCTGATGTTTGAATGACCACTGTGCCGGGTTTATCTTTTCTGCCGGCCCGCCCGCTCACCTGTGTGATCAATTGATAAGCCCTTTCATAGGAACGGAAATCCGGAAAATGGATCATCCGGTCGGCATTGAAAATTCCAACCAGGCTAACCCGGTCAAAGTCCAGTCCCTTGGTAACCATTTGTGTTCCGACCAGGATATCGGTTTCACCTTTTTCAAACTGACTAATGATTGTTTCAAATGCTGTTTTTGATCGGGTGGTATCCAGATCCATTCGTTGAACAACTGCATTTGGAAAATGGAGTGAAAGTTCCTCTTCAATTTTTTCAGTGCCGTAGCCAACGGTGTTGATGCGGGTGGAGGAGCATGAAGGGCATTTCTGCGGAAGCTGTTCCTTGTAGCCACAATAATGACAAACCAGTGAATTACGGTATTGATGATAGGTGAGGCTCACCGCGCAATTCACACATTTAGGGACCCATTCACAGTCTTCACAATTAACCATAGGAGAATAACCTCTTCGGTTCTGGAATATAATGGTCTGTTCTTTCCGGCTTAGTGCTTCCTCCAGGTTTTTCAACAATACATTGGAGAACTCGCCTTTATTCACTTTGTGTTGTTTTTCCTGCGCGAGATTAGCCAATACAATAGTCGGTAATTTTGCTTCTCCAAAACGCTTGTCAAGCTTGACGAGCCCATACTTAGTTATGCTTGCCTGATAGAAGGATTCTATTGAAGGTGTTGCTGATCCGAGTAATACCTTAGCATGTTGTAACTGCGCCATCACGAGGGCTACATCCCGCGCATGGTAGCGTGGTGCCGGCTCCTGCTGCTTATAAGAAGCATCGTGTTCTTCATCTATGATAATTAGGCCGAGGTTATCAAAGGGTAATAACACAGAAGACCGTACGCCAACAATGAATTTGAAGCGCCCGTTTAAAATTCCATTCCATACTTCTACCCGTTCATTGTCTGAGAAGCGCGAATGGTATACACCCATAGCACTGCCAAATACTTTTTTCAGACGCTGAACGATTTGCGTAGTGAGCGCAATTTCGGGTAAAAGATAAAGTACCTGAGAACCACCGTCCAGTGCCTGTCTGATCAGATTGATGTAAATTTCCGTTTTACCACTGCCGGTAACACCCTGGAATAACGTGATGTCGTGTTGCGAAAAACGTTGGAGTATTTCATTTTGTGCATGTTGTTGCTCCGGACTTAACAACGAAGGCGGAGTGGCTGAGAGGTCATCATCGGAAAAGCGCGATACAACAATTTCAAATTCCTCAAAGACGTTATTTTTGATCAGGGTATTCAACGATGATTCTGAAATATCTCCCGACAACAGTGTACTTCTGGAGATTCCTGTCTTGTTCTGCTCCGGATGCTGAAGAACAGGTACGTCCTGCAGGTATTTAAGTACAACACCTTCCTGCTTGGGTTTTGAGGAAAGTGTTTTGAACAACTCCTGTAATGCCTCGTGACTTAAAAAATCTGCGGATAGCCGGATCTTGGTGATACGTTTTGGCTTATACTTTTCTTTTACTTCTTCGAAGAGAATAATGGCATTCTTTCCTACAAGAGATTTCAGAATGCTGTATAGATTTTTAACACCGAGCAATTTCAGGATATCGGAATAACTGAGTGTATCCTGCTCAAGACGTTTGATCAGGATTATTTCATTTTCAGAAAAATGATAATCGCTTTCTTCCAGGTTGAACGCAGGGTGCAGCTGTACCATGCTTTCACTGGAGAGTTTCATTCCACTGGGCAGGGCTGCATTCATAACTTCTCCGAGGGTACAGAGGTAGTAATCTGAGATCCACTGAAAGAGTTTAAACTGGAGATCTGCAACAGCCGGAAAATCGTCCAACAGATCCAGCAGGTACTTGGCTTCGTAATCTTTTGGTGCCTGTTGGTGAACAGCGGCAATTACACCGGTTAATACCTTGCGATCACCAAACTGTACAATCACCCGCTGACCGATAAGTACTTTGTCGTTAAGTTTGGCAGGAACGCGGTAGGTGAAGAGTTTTGGAATAGGAACCGGCAACAGCACTTCGGCAAACAGGGTAGAAGAATCAAACAGGTCTGCCATGTTTACAGATTTTAATCAGGAAGTGACAGGATAAGTATTGTGCGGGATCATTTCTTGGCTAGATCGCCAGCTCTCGCTTTTTCCAGTTTTGCCAGGTAGTGATTCATTTTTTCATTGAACAGGGCAGGTGTTTTATGACGATCGATTTTACCTACGGAGTTAATGATGATCATCACCTCAATTAGATCTTCATCCGTGAAATTATCCAGCGATTTGTTCACCAGATGAGGGTAGCGATTGGGATCTAGGCTTCCCAGTAATTTAGCAATGTAAAAGTTGGTTACGTAGTCAAAGCATTTTTCTGGCGTAGAGAACTTTTCGATACCAAAGCCATACTCCAGATCTTGTAGTCGTCCATCCCATTGCAATCCCTTCAGTTCAGTATTGGTCAAAACCTGAATGTCATAGACGAGGTCACAGGCACAATGGGGTTTATCCTCAATTTCAGTAACCCGTAGGAAAATACGCTCACCGTAATTTATGAATATCTGTTGTCCGAGCGTTGTGTGAACGTGATTGGGAAATAGTTTTTCGTAGATCTCCATGTATTTCGGATGCACAGGGGGCGCCTGATTCACTTCTTCCGCATACTCCTTCATTTTTTCACGGTCGATCAGCAGGTTCCAGCGTGAACTGAATAACCAATAACCAAAACCGATCTCCATTACAGTTAAAATAATCGAGCTGATAATAAAGTATTTGATCAGCTTGAAGATTTTGGCAATCCTCGGAAATTTTTCCGATAACGAAGGCTGAGAAGTTTCTGCCGGGCCGGTTGGCTTTGGAGCAACAGGGTTGTTCATTGAATGGTTTTACAAGGGTGTAAAATACTAAATTTTGCCAATTGGAATGTGTAGTAATTGCCGCTAATCGCGAATCATTTTTTCCGCTTCAGCCACCGTGTTTACCGGCTTTTTACAGGCCTTGTTATGACACACGTAAATAGTCTCCCAACCATGAAGGGGTTGTTTTCCATTTATCAGTGGAAGTAAACTTGATGTGCGCGTTCCCAGTGTTAATGAAAAAGGATGGAAATTTTTATGGAATTCATTCCGGAGATCCTCAACCCGGTCACCAACCATAACGACTTCGGCCAGACCATCTTGTATTTCCCGGGCTACAATAGCCCAGTGACTCATGTAGTTAGGTTCAGCCTGGATGATATGCGAAAGGGAACTCACCATGCCCGAGGCTATTTCCTTCCAATCATCTCTGTCGAGTAAAACACCTGCGTGAAAAAGATTCTGCGCCATCACTGCATTGGAAGAAGGAATTACATTATCAAAGATCTCTTTTTTGCGTGTGATAAGCTCAGATTCACCGGCATAAAAGAAGAACTTTTCATCAGCATCATAAAAACGTTGTACGGTGCTTTCCAAAAGTTCAGCGACTTCGCTTAACCATTGTTCGTCAAATGTTACCTGGTATGTTTTTATGCATGCCTGAATATAGTAAGCATAGTCATCCAGAAATCCTTTGGTTTTTGACCGATGCCCTTTGTATGATCGGTAAAGAATGGTATCCTCTTTCAGTTCCTTTTTCAAAAAGTTCAGATTCTGAAGTACCTGATTGAGGAATATTTTATCTCCGAACGCCCGGTATGCATCGGTTAATCCGCAAACCATCATCGCATTCCATGAGGTAATGATTTTATCATCCAGTCCGGGGTGGATTCTTTTTTCACGGTGCAACAGCAGCGCTTGTTTGGCCTTTGTTAATTTATCACGCCAGAGGGCAGGCGTCAGGTTGTTTGACTTTAAAAAGACGTCATCCGGTTGAAGCCGGATCAGAATATTATTCCCGTGCTCCCAGTTACCTTCCTTCTTTACGTTGTAGTAGGATGAGATCAGGTCCTTATCATCACGGGTGAGCTCCTGGAGTTCATGATATTCCCACGTATAGTATTTCCCTTCTTCACCTTCGCTGTCAGCATCCAGGGCGGAATAAAATCCACCCTGGTCACTGGTCATTTCGCGTAACAGCCAAGCATAGGTTTCATATACAATGGTTTTGAATTCATCATCTTGGATAAGACTATAAGCTTCGGAATATAAACTCATTAACTGGGCATTGTCATAGAGCATTTTTTCGAAGTGTGGAGCGAACCATTGCCCGTCAACGGAGTAGCGCGCAAAGCCACCACCGACCTGATCATATATTCCACCCATTCCAATCTTTTTCAGGGTGTGAACAGTATGCGCTTTGGCTTCCTGGTGTTGCGTGAGATAATGAAACCGGAGCATCCAGTGCCACACCGAAGGCATAATAAACTTTGGAGCTTTATCCAGGCCGCCCCAGGTATGGTCAAACTTTTCAGATAATTTGTGATAGATGACAGTAAGGTCCTGCTTCAGCGTATCCTGTTGTTTTTTAAATCGGGCAACATCCGAACGAAGGAGGTGCAATCGCAATTCTTCGGCTGTCGCTTCTATCTGCTGACGATTGGCCTGATAAGCCTTGTTGATATTGGTGAGTATTTGTACCCAGGCTACGGGCGAGAAATACGTTCCTCCGAAAAAAGGCTTTTGTTCCGGAGTGAGAAAAACATTTAACGGCCATCCGCCATGTACACCCAGTGCCTGTACCGCATCCATATAGATCTGGTCTACATCTGGTCTTTCTTCACGATCTACCTTAATGCAGACGAAATGTGCATTCATTACTTCGGCTACCTGATCTTTTTCAAAAGACTCACGCTCCATCACATGACACCAGTGACAGGAAGAGTATCCGATGCTGACCAGAATGGGTTTGTCTTCCTTTCTCGCTTTTTGCAATGCTTCATCACCCCATTCAAACCAATCTACGGGATTGTGAGCATGCTGAAGAAGATAGGGGGAAGTTGAGAGGGATAGTCTGTTGGTCTTTTTTGTCATGGTAGAATAGAATCAAATAATCTGCTTCCGGATGGAAGCTATTTCATCATCAACAGGTACGGTTGATTTTAGTTCTTCCAGCCTGCGCAAAGTTTCTTTCAGAAATTGTTGATGGGCTGGTGCTTGTGGATGAAAGGGTTTGTGTGCCATCGCAGATTGAATGGATGTCCATTGGGTAATGAACTTCCTGAAATGATCGGAGCCGTATTGATTAATGAAATAGTTCCAGATATACTCTTCAGCTTCTGCCGAGGGATGTATCATATCCTCCTTATAGAAACGATAATCGCGAAGGTCATCCATCATGATCTCATAGGCTGGAAAATATTCTACATCTGTATAATTTTCCTGAAGGGTATGACTGGCAAGCCGCAGTACACTCTTGCTAACACTGTTCAACTCGAGAGTATCTTTGATGTGCCGCACCGGACTTACGGTTAAAATTACCCGGATAGCAGGATTGATGGTCTTGAGGTTTGTGTATAGTGCTTCGAACGATTCGATTATTTTCTTTTGGGTAAGCAATGACTTGCGAAACGCACTTGTAGGTTGCTTGTGGCAATTGGCTACGATTTCTCCGGTGTCAGTGCGTTCATAAACCCAGGCGGTTCCATAGGTGATAAATAACCATTCAGCAGTTTTTAAGGAGTCATGAACTTCCTGTGTGGCTTTCCGGATTTTCTTCTCCAGCGCTTCTTTTTGAAGAGAAGAAAACTCTGAATGAAAGTCGTAATTTAGGTGAACGTCCTGATGCTGCAGGTAGGTGTGCTGAGGTGCAGCTTCATTGAACAAGGCATAACGAAGTGCTTTATGGATAGCATTCGGGCTATACAATACCCCAAAAGGATTGGCAATTGACGGTGATTTAAAATGAATGAGGCGGGATCCAATGGCATCCGCAAAGCAAGATCCTATAGTTAAAACCTTGGTTTGGAGATTAATAGGATGGTTTGAAGCCGTTGGGCTAACAACTGTTCGAAAAGCTTTCATAAATTATGTTTCCGCAAACACTTGAAAATTTAGCGGTTTTTTATCTGCTTTGTATATTGCTTTGAGCGTTTAATCCAGTCAAAAATATGAATAACGACCTTACCGCCTTTGAAAAGATCCCTGTTAAAATCTTCAAAAGTTCTGATGAAGCATCGCAGTTTGCTGCCCGGGAGATTGCATCGTTGATGAAAATCCGGCAGCTGGAAGGCAAGCCCTGTGTGCTGGGTTTGGCTACGGGTTCGACACCTACACGTGTATATGCTGAACTGGTAAGAATGCACAAGAAGGAGGGACTTAGTTTCAAGCATGTGTTCACGTTCAACCTGGATGAATATTACCCTATGCAGCCGGATTCCATACAGAGCTATGTCCGGTTCATGAATGAGCACCTTTTCAATCACATTGATATTCCGAAATCCAATATCAATATCCCAGATGGAACATTACCCAAAGATAAGATAGCGGACTTTTGCAGAGACTATGAAAAGAAGATCGATGAACTGGGAGGCATTGACATCCAGATATTAGGTATTGGTCGTACGGGCCATATTGGATTTAACGAACCGGGATCAACGGAGAAGTCGTTCACACGTCTGGTAACGCTGGATCAGGTAACCCGTATTGATGCCGCCAGTGATTTCTTCGGAGAGGAAAATGTTCCCAGAAAAGCCATTACAATGGGTGTGGGTTCTATTCTGAAAGCCAAACGTACCATCATGATGGCGTGGGGTGAAGGAAAAGCTAAAGTGATCAAGAAAGCAGTTGAAGGACCTGTAACCGATCAGATACCATCGTCATTTCTGCAGAAACATAGTAACTGCCTGGTGGTGCTGGACGATGCTGCTTCATCTGAATTGGTCCGCGTTAAAACGCCTTGGGTGCTTGATAGTATTGAATGGAATGAAACGCTGATCCGTAAAGCCGTGGTATGGTTATGTCAGACGGTAAACAAACCCGTTCTCAAACTTACTAACCATGATTATATGGAGCATGGTATGGGCGATATCATTACCGAGTTCGGTTCTGCATACCAGGTAAACATAAAAGTATTTAACTATTTGCAGCACACTATTACCGGATGGCCTGGAGGAAAGCCTAATGCCGATGACACGCATCGTCCGGAACGTGCAAAACCTTTTCCGAAACGTGTTATCATTTTTTCGCCACACCCTGATGATGACGTGATCTCAATGGGAGGCACATTTATCCGCCTGGTGGATCAGGGACATGAGGTGCATGTGGCTTATCAGACATCCGGAAACATCGCGGTGTTTGATGATGATGCTATCCGCTTTGCTGACTTTGTTCGCGACTTCAATGAGAAGTCCGGGTTGAGCAAAGAGGATGGAGAAAAGTTTTACAAGAAGATTGTTCAATCCATTAAGAAGAAAGGTCCTGGTCAGAACGATAGTCCCGAAGTACTGGCGATCAAAGGGCTAATCCGCAGGGGAGAAGCAAAAGCCGGTGGCCGTTATGTAGGTATTCCGGATGAACAGATGCACTTTATGGATATGCCTTTTTACGAAACCGGTGCCGTGAAGAAAAAGCCACTGGGTGAAGATGACATTAAGGTCACGATGGATATTATCGAAAAGGTAAAACCACATCAGATCTATGCAGCTGGCGATCTTTCCGATCCGCATGGAACACACCGTGTCTGCCTGGCTGCAATAATGGAGGCAGTCAACCGGTTGAAAAAGAAAGACTGGATGAAAGACTGCTGGGTTTGGTTATACCGCGGTGCCTGGCAGGAGTGGGACATTGATCAGATTGAAATGGCTGTACCATTGAGTCCGGAAGAATTAATGCGTAAGCGCAGAGCGGTTTTCAAACACCAGTCGCAGAAAGACAGTGCCATGTTCCCGGGAAGCGACAAACGTGAATTCTGGATGCGGGCAGAAGACAGAAACCATGCTACAGCACAAGCTTATAATGAATTAGGGTTGGCAGAATACGAAGCGATGGAGGCTTTTGTACGTTACAAGTTCTAAAGTTTAAGGTTTTCAAACTTTAAACCTTACACTCTAAACCTTTAAACTTAACTATTGCTGCATCTGCATTTCCTGAAAGCGCCTGAAGGAGTTTTTATACACTGAAGTGGTGGTGGCCGGCTGCTGTACTGTATTCACCTCTTGTTCTTCATCTGCAATCGGCCCGTCTTCATAGGAAACCTTGACCGTAACATCGAGCGTATGATCAGACGTACCACGGTAAGTACCTTTTACCGGAGAACAATCAGAGAAATTCTTTCCTACTGCAAGCTTTACATGGGTCTCATTCGCGAGGCAGTTATTGGTAGGATCAAGTCCAAGCCATCCATAAAAAGGTACATACGCTTCTACCCAGGCATGGGTAGCTCCTTCACCGCGCATTCCATTTTTATTCGGACAAATGTAACCGCTTACATACCGGGCGGGAATATTCATAGCACGCAGCATAGCCAGCAGCATATGTGCAAAATCCTGACACACGCCAGATTTTAATTTCCATATTTCATCCAGCGTAGTTTCAATAGTGGTGATTCCTTTCCGGTAGGTAAAATTTTTATAGATGTATTCACTGAAATGCCTGGCGGATTGAAGGGGCGTACAATTCTTGCAACGTTCGTCTTCGATTAATTGCTGAACCTCTGGAAGAGCTTCAAATCTTTCCTGCTTCAGAAAGTCAATGAATTGCATCTGGTACCGTTTCCCTTCCAGTTCCTTCCATTGTTCTTCAATGGGTGCTTTGTCGTCAGGCAGAGGGCGGGAGGTTGTTTCTACCGTAAGTCTTGAATCAATGGTTAACTCAATGTGCGGCCTGGCTTGGGTAAAGGTTCCTACTTCATTGCCAAAGTAGTCCTGGTGAATCTCAATGAAGGGATCACCTGTAACGGTAATGGTATGATTCAGCACTTCCTGGTAATTATCTTTTACCGGATACAATAATATCTGGTTGGCGCTGTCGCGAACCGTATTCTGGTATTGATATCGGGTAATATGAATGATTTTAAATTTCGACATGGTTGTATTTTTTTTCTGGGGTGAAGCTGCTGTTAAAGTGAGGTATCAACTGTAGGCGAAATAGTATTGATTTAAGGTAGCTCCAATAGTATGAATATCGGAAGTGATTTCCGTGAGATAGTGATGAAGGCCTATCATCGATACACTATTTACATCGGAGTACTGAAGCTTGCTTCGTAATTTTCCAACCATAAAGTCTACCTTGCTATAGCCTTCAATGTTCTGATCTGATTTTAATCTCCCCAGGTACCGGTGCAGTTGATTCAGGGAGTACAGGACTGAACGAGGGAAATCCACATTGAAAAGAACCTGATCTACAATGTTTCTGGCTTCAAATCCGGATTGATATCGTTTCAGGTATAAAGCATAACCAGAAACCGACATCAATAAATATTTCCAATAAGTAGTATCTGTTGTTTGATTGTTTAAATCATAGGAGAGATCACTGAACTTTACATCGAGGATATCAGCGGATTGAATGGCACGTTCCAGATACTTGCCGATGTTCATAAAACACAGACCTTCACCACGGAACATCGTGATATCAGCAACGCCATAGTATAACATGCACTGGCGAATCAGGGTGTCAAGTACCGTTACCGGATCTTCCACGCGCAAGGTATACTGCAGCCGGGGGTCTCGCATGACGTGATAAAATTCGTTCAGGCATTGCCAGAGTTCTTTGGTCATGTTATCCTGAACTCCCCGCGCGTTTTCACGTGCCTGTGTTACCATATTGAACACCGAATTCGGATTATCGCGATCAAGCACCATATGCTGAAGCACCTGCCTTCCGTCACGTTCCATTAATTCAATTTGCGCGTCTTCAATGTTGCTGAAGATTTTCAACACCGGAGCCCAGGTAAATTCATCGGGATCATCCTGTGACGACAGGTGGTTGATCTTCAGCATTCGGAGAATGCTGTCTGTGCGCTCCATGTAACGCGACATCCAGTACAGCGAATCAGCAACTCGGCTAAGCATGATTTAGGTAAGTTAAATCCGTCCTTGATTAATGCGTTGATAATACCCACGTGTCTTTACTTCCGCCACCCTGTGAAGAATTTACAACCAGTGAACCTTCTTTGAGGGCAACACGTGTGAGGCCACCGGGAACAATTTCTATACCTCCCGGCCCACATAGTGCAAAGGGTCTGAGGTCGATTCTCCGGGGCTGCACTTTTCCATCAATGTAGCAGGGTGCTGTTGATAAACTTACCGTAGGTTGAGCAATGAATTGCCTCGGGTCTTTCAGTATTTCTTTCTTGTATTCCTCGATTTCCTTTTCAGAAGCTGCATGGCCCATGAGCATTCCATAACCACCGGATTCATTGGTTTTCTTTACTACCATCCTGTTGATGTTCTTCATGACGTGCTCACGTTCATCCGGTTTGGCTAATTGATACGTGGGTACATTTTTCAGAATCGGCTCTTCATTCAGGTAATAGCGGATCATGTCGGGGACATACACATAGATTGCTTTGTCATCGGCTACACCATTGCCAATGGCATTCACGATAGCCACATTGCCTTTACGGTATGCAGAGAGAAGTCCTGAAACACCCAGAACACTGTTGGGATCAAAGGCCAGCGGATCCAGGAAGTTGTCATCAACCCTTCGGTAGATCACATCCACACGCTGAAGTCCGGCTGTGGTTTTCATGAATACCTTTTGGTTTTCTACTACCAGGTCACGGCCTTCGACCAATTCCACACCCATCAGTCGGGCAAGTGTGGTATGTTCAAAGTATGCTGAGTTATAAATCCCGGGAGTAAGTAAAACTACAGTTGGATTTGAGGTACGAGATGGCGACAAAGCCATCAGGTTTTTATACAGAATGTTGGGATAGTGTGTAACTGCGCGTACGTGATTCTTGGGTATCAGGTCCGGAAATATGCGTTTGGTTATCTCGCGGTTCTCAATCATGTAGGATACGCCTGATGGTGTTCGCAGATTATCTTCCAGAACATAGAAGGTGCCGTCATAATCGCGGATAAGGTCTATCCCGGCAATGTGTACGTATATGTCATAGGGAACATTTACATTTTGCATTTCACGCAGGTAGTGAGGGCAGGAGTAGACCAGATCCACTGGCACAATGCCATCTTTGATGATGAACTGTTCGTGGTAAACGTCTTTCAGAAAGAGGTTGAGTGCACGTAACCGTTGTTTGATCCCTTTGTCAATGAAATCCCATTCAGATGCCGTGATGATTCTGGGAATGATATCGAAGGGAAATATTTTTTCAATTCCCTCACCACTGGAATATACCGTGAATGTTATTCCCTGGCTCATAAAGAGTCGCCTGGCCAGGTCTTCTTTCTTGGTTAGTTCATCAGGCGGTATGTTGATCAGAAATTCGGAAACACCACTATAATGCTTCCGAACGGCTTTTTGATCAAACATTTCATCCCATATGGAATCGGGTTTAAGTCCATAGTGTCGATACAGGTCTGCTGACTGCATGGTTTTCAGGTTCAGGATAACCTAAAGTACCAAGGTGTTAAGAGATTATTACGATAATCCGGTTATAATATTTCCGCAAACGAAGTAGTTTAAGTACAAGGTTTAAAGTTTAAGGGGCCAAGGGTAGGGCTATAACTTTAAACTTTAGACATTAAATCTTAAACTTTATAATTGAAGAAGGCTACCCATTTAGGATAGCCTTCCATATTTTAAGTTCTTAAAAACTTATTCTGCTACAACTTTCACCTTGATTTCGTGCTTCACTTCTTTGTGAAGATCAAGATTTACGTTGTAAGTACCTACCTGCTTAGGGTTTTCCTTCAGGTGTACTTTCTTACGGTCGATGTCAAAGCCTTTCGCCTTAAGTGCATCGGCAATCTGAAGGGCAGTAACTGCACCAAAGATTTTTCCGCTTTCACCGGCTTTAGCTCCCAGTTCAACTGTAAGTTCGCCAATTTTAGCAGCAAGTGCTTCTGCATCCTGCTTCAGTTTAGCTGCCTTGTGAGCAGCCTGGCGTACGTTTTCTTTTACCAACCTTTTGTTGGAGTCATTCGCGATCAGTGCGTAACCGTTCGGGATCAGGTAGTTGTTACCGTAACCCGCCTTTACTTTCACGATATCGTTTTTGTAACCAAGTCCGGTTACATCTTGCTTCAGGATTACTTCCATGTTCGTTCTTCTTTAAAGGTTCAACGATTACTTCAGTGAGTCACCAACATACGGAAGAATAGCCATGTGACGTGCACGTTTAACGGCTTGAGCCACTTTCTTCTGGAACTTCAGGCTGGTGCCGGTAAGTCTGCGGGGCAGGATCTTACCTTGCTCATTGATAAACTTCAACAGGAAGTCAGGATCTTTATAATCAATGTACTTGATACCATTCTTCTTGAAACGGCAGTACTTTGGTTTGATCTCTGCGCGCTTGATAGGTTCGTTCATTAATGTCATTTTACACGCTCCTCCTCAGCTTTTTTGGCAACAGGTTTTCTGTTTTCCTTGTTTTTGAATTCTCCTTTACGTCTGCGTTCGTTGTAAACAATCGCATGCTTGTCCAGCACGGTTGTTAAAAAGCGCATTACTGATTCGTCTCGTCTGTACTCGGTTTCGAGTGTGTCGACCACTGTGGAGCCTGCGGTAAATTCGAGTAAGTTGTAGAAGCCAGTCGACTTTTTGTTGATGGGATAAGCCATCTTCTTTAAGCCCCATTGCTCGATGTTGATCACATCGGCACCAGCTTTCTTCAAAACCTTCACGAACTTATCGACAGTATCCTTTGCCTGGTCTTCAGACAAAACGGGATTTAAAATGAATACCGTCTCGTAGTTTTTCATGTTTGTTTTTAAGATTTGAGGGGGCAAAGGTATTAAAATCGACCATATTCTAAAAGGCTCGGCATAAAATTCCCTTTAATCGGGACCGTGAAATATGCCAAAATCAGCTCATTTTAGCCATTTTTCTATCCTTTCAGAGATTATTTTACCACAAACTGACCGCTACCCATTTTATAGTCATCGCAATAGATTTCCAGGGTATAGGTGCCCTGAGCGTAATCAGACCCCTTTTCATAGAGGTATGTGAGCTTCTGGCGCGTATTGTCGAACAGTATTTCCTGTGAGGCTGTATAAAATTCCTCCTTGCCATTGTAGATAAAGGTTCCGGAACCCCGGGCCACATCAAAGATCACCTGGCCATTCTCATCAACGATCCGGATCATGATCTTTTTCCCTTCTATCGGAGCAACGTCATTCTCAGCCAGGTTAAAATCAACCTTGATTTTCCCGACCTGACGGCTTTTAAAGGGTGATTCACGTTCCTTACCCCGATCATTCAGAGCCACAATTTTAATGTTCTCAGCCTTAAGCTCAGAAGCAATAGCCACTTTTGTAGCGAGTTCTTCCTTTGTCTGGCTTAAGCGATTAATAGAATCACCTAACTGATTTTTTTGGGTTTTCAGGTTCACGTTTTCGGAGAGGAGAGCTTTGTTTACGTTTTTAAGCTTTTCGATCTCTTCATCCTTGTTCTTCAGGAGAAGTTCGTAACCTTCAACTTTATCTTTCAGGGCTTTTATTTCCTTTCCGGTAGCACGTTTATTTCGCTTGAGTTCTGCATCAACTTCATCTTTCGCCTTTTGAAGATCAGATATATCTCCCCCCAGCTTCTGCACTTCGGCAATCTTCTCTTCCAACTCAGCTTTGATTTCATTCATGCGTTGCATGGTTGAGGCCAGTTCTTGTTCTGTGGAAGCCAGCTCAGTTCTGAGTTCCTGTTTTTCCTGGGGTATTTTGAAGAACAGGTAAAATGCCTGGACTAAAATGATAATACCCATCACTACGATAATGATGGTATTCTTCGATGACTTCTTCGTTTCGGGGGCCGGTGATACGGGAGGGTTGGTATTTTCGCTCATACAAGTTTATGCAGTGTAGCAAAAATAGGCTTTCTTCTTCTGCAATTCAATGCCTAAAACTGTAATACAACGTGTTGTTTGTTGAGTGAAGGGTTGAAAAACAACAAGCCGCAGCGATATAAATCCACACTGCCATAAACCAACCTGTGATTCCGGATTTCATACCACGCTTTTTCCATCTCGGGTGAATAATGTATGTCATCCAGGATCAGAATACTTTGTTCGTGAATCCGACTGATCAGCTCATGTGCATAGTGCAGGGTAGGCTCATAGCGATGATTGGCGTCAACAAATGCCAGATCTACCCGAGGTGAACGTTGCAAATGATGTGAAAGTGTCTTATCAAGATTTCCACCGATGATGTTGACCTTCATTCCCATGGAATCAAATAATACTTCAGCACGATTCACCAGGTGCGGATCCCCTTCAAACGTGGTGACTTTAGTACCGGGTATAGATGCCAGATAGAGTGTGTTTATCCCCAGCGAAGTACCTAATTCAACTACCTGGGTGAATTTAAAATGCTGAATAATGCGCGCGTAAAACTGTGAGAACTTTCTGCTGCTTAAACTGGTCTGAGCAATTTGCGCGACTGTGCGAGAAGCGGTTTTGTTGTTTATGGCGCCTGCACCCAAATCCGTTAAGGTAATCAAGGTGTTCTCCCTTAGGAATTTTGAACGTATGCTTTCTATTTCAGAACCTTTCGCTGGAACACTTTTTCCTTTCAGAATACGCGTATAGAAATCAAAAAAGAAAGGAGAATGCAGTGAATGCTCATTCACGGCATCAAGCCAGTATGTGATATAAGATTTTAGTTGAAAGAAGTTGGGCACAGGGATATTAACTGGCCACGAACTAATTAAGTCTGAGCGGTGCAATCATGGTGAACTCAGGAATGTTCACTTCTACTTTAACCCCGTCAACAATCCGTTCCATCAGGTAAGTGCCAACCATTTTGCCAATGCCGGATTTAAGATTACATCCGGAGACGTATTGGTGTGCCTGGCCAGGTTCTAATACAGGTTGTTGTCCTACAACGCCTTCGCCCTCTACTTCGCGTGGGCTAAAACCGGCATCATGTATATACCAGTGTCTTCGTTGAAGCTGAATGGTATATTCACTTTGATTTTCGATGGTAATACGATAGGTGAAAACGTAATGGTACTGACTCGGACTGGAGTATGCAGGCTGATACTCTGTCTCTACACTTACCTTTATGCCCTTCGTAATTTCCGTTACCATACGCTTCAAAAATATCAATTTTTTGGGATTGCCAAGTGAAAGCATTCAAACCTTAGTCAATTTATTGAAAATCAAGGATATTAAATTCAATTTTCCCGTCAGATTGTGGGAATCAGCGACAGGGTTTAGATTTAGGCATGGATGTGAAAATAGCCCCAGCCTGGAAATCGCGATTGACGGAAGAATTTACGAAGCCTTACTTCCAGCAGTTAGCTGACTTTGTTAAACAGGAATATCAAACGCAAACTGTTTATCCACCGGGAAAGGAAATATTCAAGGCCTTTGATGCATGCGAGTTTGATCACATCAAAGTAGTGATCATTGGTCAGGATCCCTATCATGGTCCGGGCCAGGCTAACGGGCTTTGTTTTTCAGTCCGTGATGGCGTACGAATGCCGCCTTCATTGGTGAATATTTTCAAAGAGATCCGCGAGGATCTTGGCAAACCAATTCCGGCTTCGGGCGATCTGGAACGCTGGGCTAAACAGGGTGTGCTTTTATTGAATGCAACCTTGACCGTGCGTGCTTCCACCGCAGGTTCACATCAGAATAAAGGCTGGGAGAGTTTTACGGATGCTGTGATTAAGAAAGTATCGGAAGAAAAAAGGAATGTTGTCTTTATGCTATGGGGGGCCTATGCGCAAAAGAAAGGAGAGATCATTGATCGCTCAAAACATCTTGTGCTGATGTCTGCGCACCCGTCACCTTTCTCGGCTGACCGGGGTTTCTTCGGCAACAAGCACTTCAGCAAAGCGAATGAATACTTAAAGAGTAAGGGAATAAGTGAGATAGATTGGTAGGAAAAGTCAATGGTCATTAGTAATGAGGACAACCCGCATTACTAATGACCATTGACAAGTGACTCCTACTTAATAAGCTTAAAGAATCTGTTCCACCTGATCTTGCTGAGGAAGCTTCCTTCTTTATCCAGGGATAACCAGATGAAGAATGCTTTCCCGACTATGTGATCTTCCGGTACAAATCCCCAATAGCGTGAGTCAAGCGAGTTATGACGGTTGTCACCCATCATGAAATAGTAATTCTGCTTGAAGGTATATTCGGTGACTTCTTTGCCGTCAATGAAAAGTTTTCCTCCTTCAATTTTTACGTCTTCGTTGTGATCGTAAAGTTTAATGGTTGGGCCGTAAAGCGCCAGATTCTTATCATTGATCGGAATAGTTGCACCTTCACTCGGAATCCAGAGTGGGCCGAAGTTATCACCGCTCCAATGAACCAGTTGTAAAGAATCAGGTGTATGACCTAATGCATAATAGGGTGAGTAGGGTAAGGCTACGTCATCTTCATTTTTTTCCTGCTTATCAACACTGACAATGTAGGGCAGAGATTTGATCTCCGCTGCTTTTGCATCGGTTAGTTGCATATGGTAATCCACTTTACCATCAGAATACCTTTGTATGATCTGGTAATCTTCAATCAGTGTGAGGCCGAGGTTCTCGAGGTTCCTTAAGTTGATTGTACTCTTTGATGTTACAATGTAACTAAACTGCATCTCGGGAGGATTACTCAGGGGAGTACCATTTATAATTACCTGTGCATCTTTGATGACTAGTGTATCTCCCGGAATAGCCACACAACGCTTGATGTAATTCGTTTTCAGATCAGGCGGGTAATCCTTATTTTCATTCAGGCTCTTGGGTGGGATATTGAAAACAACAACATCCTCGCGCTTTACCTTACTGATTCCAGGGAGACGATATTGTGGTAATTTGATTGCATTGGAATAGGATGGAATATCTGTGAACCAGATCTTCTGATGCGTCAATGGGACCTGCAAAGGTCTTGACGTAGTCCGGGTACCATAGTGAAATTTACTTACAAACAAAAAGTCACCAACCAGCAGGGAGTTCTCCATCGATGGCGTTGGAATGGTGTAGGCTTCCATGATCAACCAACGGATGAGGGTTGCAGCGACCACAGCAAAGAGAATCGCGTCCCACCATTCACGTATTTTTGATTTGGGTTTAGCTTCTTTTCCTTCTGAAGCGTTCTTTTTCCAAAACTGCCAGTTCATATCAGTAAACTCGGTTTAAAAGCCTGCAAATAAATAGAAAATAATTGAGTCTGAGGGTTAGTCGCCAGAAACGGCCTAGAATTTCAGGTAATCATCCATAGATAGCACACCTTTTTTATCTTTCAGCCATTCGGCTACCATAACAGCCCCTTTTGCAAAGCCTTCCCGGGAGTGGGCTATATGCTTGATTTCAACATCGTCAATACTGGAGCTGTATTTTACCACATGGGTGCCAGGTACCTGGTCTATCCGGAAAGACGTTATCGGAAGCTCATGCGGCTGGCTGCTGTTTGTATTTACCCACCCGGTCTTACGGTTTAAGTGCTTAAGTACACCCTCCGCCAGGGTTATGGCTGTACCGCTCGGGGCGTCCTTTTTTTCAGTATGATGGATTTCATCCATCATCACATCATACTCTGGAAAATTGTTGAGGATGCGGGCCAGGTATTCATTGAGCTTGAAAAAGATATTCACACCCAGGCTGTAATTGGAAGCATAAAAGAATGCACCATTTTTTTCCTTGCATAGGGCCTCGATCTCTGCTTTTTTACTGAGCCATCCGGTAGTACCGCATACTACAGGTATACTTTTTAACAATGCTTTTTTTACATTATCAAAGGCTGCATCGGGATGTGAGAACTCAATGGCAACGTCACCCTGAGCCGTTACAAATTCGTGCTGATTGTTGATGTCGATTCGTGCAGTGATGGTGTGTCCACGTTCAAGGGCAATGCGTTCGATGATCCTGCCCATTTTGCCGTAGCCTAAAAGAATAATATTCATGGTCTGTTTTGCGTGGGCGTAAAAATGCAAAAAATATGGTTACGACCACACGCAATTATGGGCATCCCTTTCGACTGTTTATTTTAAAACTTGATTATCAGAGAGACCCCGGACGTTCGACCGATGAGGGCATCCTGCTGAACGGTTGGCTGGATACTTACCTTCAGATCCGGGTTGAGGTCAAACTCTTTAAGGTGTGCATCAACATGGGCATCGATTATCTGAAGAAGGTACATACCGCCCATCAGAATGATCATGAAGTCACGTTCCCGCCTGGAGCGGTCAACGATGCTTCGTAATTGCGCAGTGGTGTAGCCGCTGTCGGGGTTTGCCTCATTTTCTCCCAGGCCTGCTTCCAGGTTTACATAAAGCTGGTCTTTATACTCATCATAAATATCCTGATAGAAATTCAGACCGTATCCGATGGCGATGAACCCGCCATACACCAGTGGCAACTTCCAGTATTTCTTATTGTAGATCTGGCCGAGGCCAGGCAGAACGGCTGCATATAACAATGCTTTACGCGGACTATACCGCGCAGCATAACTCTTTTCTAAAAGTACTGTGTCTCTGCTGCTCTGAACGATGAGACTGTCTTCCTCGGCACCGGTTCTTTCCTGACCCAGAACGGGCGATAGAGCGGATACAAGCAGGATAAAAACAATAGAAAGATACCTCGTCATGTTCAGCGTCTGTTGCCTTTAAAAACGGCAAGTTATTGAAAGACGAGGATACTTCAACTTCTTGTTCTATACTTTCAGGATGTCGAGTAGCCGGTTAAGGTCTTCAATAGAAAGGAACGGAATCTTGATTTCGCCTTTTTTGCCATCGCTTTTCACTACAACCCGAGTGCCAAAGTGTGACGAAAGCTTCGATTGAAGCTGGGATATTTCGCGTGACACAGCCGGACTGACCGTAGCAGGCTCTGTTTTATCAGTGGTCTTTTCAGATGATAATTCACGAACCAGTTCTTCTACCTTCCGCACCGAAAGTTCTTCTGATAAAGCCTGCTTGAAAATATAGAGTTGCTGATCCGGATTCTCAACGTTGATAATGGCCCTGGCGTGCCCCATGGAAAGTTTATTATCGCGAACAGCAATCTGAATGTCAGGGGGGAGCTTGAGCAGGCGAAGGTAGTTGGTTACGGTAGTACGGTTCTTACCTACACGTTCACCAAGCTCTTCCTGCTTCAGGTTACATTCTGAAAGCAACCGCTGATAGCTTAAGGCAATTTCAATGGCGTTTAGATTTTCGCGCTGGATGTTTTCGATCAATGCCATCTCCAGCATCTGCTGGTCATCGGCTGATCGGATGTAAGCCGGAATAGATTTTAAATCGGCTAGCTTTGATGCCTGAAACCGTCTCTCACCAGAGATAAGCTGATATTGATTCTGCGCCAGTCTCCGAACGGTGATAGGCTGAATGATGCCGTGCACCTTAATGGATTCGGCCAGTTCAAGCAGCGCATCCTGATCAAAGTGTGTTCTTGGCTGGAAGGGATTTACTTCAATCTGATCAATAGGTATTTCGGTCATCCCTCCGGCAGGAGAAGATGAAGTTGCTGTTGTAGTTGATTCGAGATTAACCGGAATATCCACTTCCAGTTTATCATCGGTTGAGCTGTCACTGAGAAGGGCGCTCAATCCACGGCCTAATGCTTTCTTTTTACTCATTTCGACATGCCATTTTTATCCAAAACTTCATGTGCCAGGTTCAGGTAACTGATAGCGCCTTTGCTTTCAGCATCGTGTACAATTACCGGTAAACCAAAACTTGGTGATTCACTGAGCTTCACATTCCGGGGAATGATGGTCTTGAAAGTCATCTTCTGGAAGTGGGTTCTGACTTCTTCAACAACCTGATTACCCAAACTGGTTCGTGCATCATATAACGTTAACAGAATACCTTCTATTTCAAGCTTTGGATTTAATCGCGTTTGAATGATTTTGATCGTATTCAATAATTTCCCAAGACCCTCAAGGGCAAAATATTCACATTGTACCGGAATGATAACGGAATCCGCAGCGGTTAATGCGTTGATCGTGATAAGCCCCAGTGACGGAGAACAATCTATAATAATGAAGTCGTAATCGTCCCGGACTTTGGCCAGGGCATTGCGCATCTTTTCTTCACGGTGTTCAATGTTCACCATTTCAACCTCAGCCCCCACCAGGTCGATGTGGGAGGGAAGTACATCCAGGAATTTCAGGTCGTTCTTGACAATGGCATCTTTAGGATTAACGCCATCCACCATGCATTCATAGATGCCCTGTGTGATATCCTTTGGGTTGAGTCCAAGACCTGAAGTTGAATTTGCCTGGGGATCTGCATCTACCAGGAGAGTTCGTTTTTCGAGTACTGCTAAACTGGCTGCCAGGTTAATGGCTGAAGTGGTTTTGCCAACACCGCCTTTCTGATTGGCAAGAGCAATGATTTTTCCCATCGAAGAATAGTGACGTTTAAAAAATAAAACCCTCCCCGGTCAGGTGGGGAGGGCACAAATATATAGTAAAACTGATGGGAGCGTGGAACATCGTGGAACGGTTTATCCACATTCGCTGCACAATCTTTTCAC
>DASXWH010000111.1:0-38209 GCA_036503775.1 Ohtaekwangia sp. | reverse complement strand
ACCAGTGTATACTTATCGCGAATTGATTTCTCCATAAAAGCGCCCGGAGGCAGAACCAAAAAAATTAAATACTTATCCGATCAATTTACGTGCTTTTTCAATAACGGCATCCAGCCCGTTCAGGTTCTTACCACCAGCCGTGGCAAAGAAAGGCTGGCCTCCACCGCCTCCTTCTATTTCCTTGGCAAGCTCTTTTACCATATTACCGGCATGATACTTTTTGGTCTGCTCCAGCTTCTCTCCGATCATTACCGCTACCTGTGGTTTGCTATCAACATCTGCAGCAAGAATCAACAGAAGATCATCAAACTGATTCCGTAAACCGTAAGCAATATTCTTCAAAGCATCAGCACTGGGTACGGATACTTTTTCAACGATCAGATGATAGCCGTTATTTTTCACAGCCTTGGCTGCCAGTTTATCTTTCAATTGATTGGCTTGTTCCAGTTGAATCGCTTCAAGTTTTTTCTCAAGCGTATGCTTCTCCTCAATGAGGTTCTTTGCCGACAGCAATATATCCTTCGGATTTTTTAACAGTTCCCTCACCTGACTCAGCAGGCCTATTGAATCACGCACATACTTCTCAGCTTCTTCGGCTGTGATCGCTTCAATTCTTCGTACACCCGCGGCTACTGAACTTTCAGATATGATCTTAAACAGTCCGATCTGGCCTGTTGCCGGAACGTGAGTACCTCCGCAAAGTTCCACGGAGAACTTCGGATCAAATGTGATTACACGCACGAAATCGCCATACTTTTCACCAAAAAGTGCCATTGCACCAAGTTTCTTTGCATCTTCGATAGGTACATTCCGTTTCTCATCCAGATGGATATTTTCCCGCACTTTCTGGTTTACAATATCCTCTACCTTCTGAATTTCTTCCTGCGTCATGGCTGCAAAGTGAGAGAAGTCAAAGCGCAGCACTTTATCATTTACGAGGGACCCTTTCTGCTCAACATGCTTACCCAATACCTGTCGGAGCGCAGCATGAAGCAAGTGTGTAGCCGAGTGATTGTCCATGCTCAACTGCCGTTTGTGTTTATCAACAACCGCACTGAACTGCGCACTCATATTTTCAGGAAGCTGATCAGCAAAGTGAACGATCAGCTCATTTTCCTTTTTCGTATCGGTGATGTAAATCTTTTCGTTGGCACTTTCAATGTACCCAGTATCACCAACCTGTCCACCGCTTTCAGCATAGAAGGGAGTACGATTGAATACCAACTGAAACAGTTCCTTATTTTTCTGTTTGATCTTACGGTACTTTACAATCTTCACATCCGATTCGAGATTATCGTAGCCGATAAACTCCGGCTTCACATCATCTCCCAACAATATCCAGTCACCGGTCTCTTTTGCTGCAGCAGCTTTCGAGCGGGACTTCTGTTTTTCCATCTCGGTTTTAAAACCTTCTTCATCGACTGTAAATCCTTTCTCCCTGGCGATGAGTGATGTCAGGTCAAGTGGAAATCCATAGGTATCGTACAGTTCAAAGGCTTGTTCACCACTAATAGATGTCAGACCTTCAATACGTTTCAAACCCTTCTCAAGCGTCCGCAGGAATGACGTTTCCTCTTCAAAAATTACTTTACCTACGTATTCTTTCTGTGATTCAAGCTCAGGAAATACTTCTTTCAGCTGGTTGCCCAAAACAGGGACAAGCTTAAAAATGAAAGGCTCCTTGAAGTTCAGAAAGGTAAACCCATAGCGAACAGCTCTTCTTAAGATCCGTCTGATGACATAGCCTGCTCCGGTATTGGAGGGTAGCTGACCATCGGCAATAGCAAACGAAACTGCGCGAACGTGATCGGCAATTACGCGCATAGCGATGTCAGTCTTTTCATCCTGCTTATACTTTATACCGGCAGCATTTCCGATGAAGTCAAGCAAGGGACTGAACACATCTGTATCATAATTTGATGTCTTCTTCTGGATCGCCATGCAAAGACGCTCGAAGCCCATGCCTGTATCAACATGTTGTGCCGGAAGTTTTTCGAGAGATCCGTCAGCTTTACGATTGAATTCCATGAACACGTTGTTCCAGATCTCAATCACTTGAGGATGGCTCGTGTTTACCATGTCCTTTCCGGGAATTTTTTTCACTTCTTCGTCTGAACGAAGATCGATGTGAATTTCAGAGCATGGTCCGCAAGGTCCCATCTCTCCCATTTCCCAGAAATTATCTTTTTTATTTCCGCGAAGTATCCGCTCTTCAGCAATGTGTTCTTTCCAGAAATTGTATGCATCCTGATCGAATGGAAGATTCTCCTTTGTATCACCTTCAAATACCGTTACATACAGACGATCTTTCGGAAGTTTATACTCGTCTGTTAACAACTCCCACGCCCAGGCAATCGCTTCCTTTTTAAAGTAATCTCCGAAGGACCAGTTGCCCAGCATTTCGAACATCGTATGGTGATATGTGTCTATACCCACCTCTTCCAGGTCATTGTGTTTTCCACTTACCCGAAGACATTTCTGGGTGTCGGCTATACGTTTGCTTTTCGGAACGGCATTCCCTAAAAAAAAGTCCTTAAACTGGACCATGCCGGAGTTGGTAAACAAAAGTGTGGGGTCGTTCTTCAGTACCAAAGGAGCTGAAGGAACAATAGTGTGGCCTTTTTTCTCGAAAAACTCTAAAAACTTCCGCCTGATCGAACCCGAATCCATCTTCAAAAAATGTGGTTAAAATCTTAACTATATGATTTTTACTATATTAGCCCGGTAAAACACAGGGCAAGCCACAAAATTAACCGTGGAATAGAGAGATTAAGCAGGTAATGATGATTTTTTTCTGGCCGCCCAACCCTAACCCCTGTAGAATCGGCTAACCCTGATGAAGCAACCGAAGTACGTCTATAACTCGCAGAACTGCCAGTACGAGCCAGCACGCATCACGTTCAAGGATGTTTTCTTCTATGTATTCGGGTTACTCTTTGCCAGTGCCGTTTTCTTTGTCGCTATCGTTTTTCTTCAAAACAAATTTGTTCAGACGGACTATGAGATCGCGCTTAGAGCGGAAAACAAGGTACTGCAAAAACACAAACCGGTCCTGGAAGCTTCGCTCAATGAAATTGAAGCCACGCTTAAAAAACTTCAGGGTGAAGAACAAACTCTTTATACGAAGCTTTTTAATGCACCTCCTCCTTCACATGCTGCAATTGCATCAACGCTTCCTAAAGACCAGGTACTGTTGGCAGATGCTTCCGGGTTTAAGTCGCTGTTGAGTGTATTGAATGAAGAATCATCCAGGTTGCTGGAAAAATCGTCAAAGGGCAATGCAGCTTTCAGCGATCGGATAAAACTGAATCAGAAAGATCTTCTGCTTCTTACTTCGATTCCTTCCATACAGCCCGTGTCTAATCCGGATATGAACAGTCTGGCTTCCGGCTTTGGCCAGCGCATTAATCCATTTCATAAAGGAACATATTTTCATCCCGGAATAGATTTCATTGCCCCCAGAGGCAGTGATGTTGTTGCTACTGCTCCCGGCCGAGTGATCAGCATCTCTAAAAATGATCTTCAGGCAGGCTATGGAAATCAGATTGTAATTGACCACGGCAATGGCTTCACAACACGATACGCGCATCTGGAAGAAATTCATGTCAGGTATGGCGAGAAGATCATAAAAGGAAAAGTGATTGGAACTGTCGGGAATAGTGGTGGTTCAATTGCGCCTCATCTCCATTACGAGATCACACACAATGGAGAGCCTGTTAATCCCGTGCTTTACTTTATTGAAGGCCTTTCAAGTTCACAACATCAGGAGTTAATTGATCTGAGTAAAAAACAAAACCAGTCTCTCGATTAATGGCTCTTAAGTATAAATATAACCCCGAAACCTGCCGCTATGAACCGTGGTACCTGAAAGGTAAAGCACTTCGCAAGCAGGTTTTTATATTCATACTACTTTCCATGATGCTGGCAGGAGTAGGATTCATATACTATACGCAGACCAATGGATCACTTGATGAAATTGTTCTTGAGCAACGGAATCAAAAACTTAAGATCGAGTGGCGTTTATTAAATGACCGAACCCGTAAAGCGTATGCCAACTTGAACAGGCTTATCGAAAAAGACGATCATAACTATCGTACCATACTTGACCTGGATCCGCTTCAGTCAACAGTAAGAAAAGCGGGTATCGGAGGTAGTGAGAAATTTGATCAGAAGGCCGTTGCAGATTTTCCGATTGTTTTAAATAGCTATGCTTCTATTCAGGATCTTCGGCACCAGCTGGATGTTGAGGTCCAGTCATACGATGAATTAACAGAAATGGTTAATGATAAGGTCGTTGCCTGGGCATCCCGCCCTGCTATTCAGCCAATCAACAATAAACAACTTGACCGGCTACACCTCACTTATGGCGCGCGTCTGCACCCCATATTTCATGTAGTAATGGATCATAAAGGCCTTGACTTTGCAGCATCGCCTGGAACACCCGTATATGCAACCGGTGATGGCAAAATCGGAATGGCATATTTCTCCGGATCATACGGAAATGTAATCTACCTGGAGCACGGTCATGGATTTGAAACACGGTATGCGCACATGTCAGGCTTTGCTGTTGCTCAGGGTGACAAAGTAAAACGCGGGCAGGTTATTGGTTATGTTGGCAGTACGGGAAATTCAAAAGCCCCCCACCTGCATTATGAAGTTCTTTATAACGGCCATCATGTTAATCCGATCAACTTCTTTCAACGTGATCTGAACAATCAGGAGTATCAGAAACTGATTGAAATCGGTAGCAGTCAGACTACTGTACTGGATTAAAAAATCATTTTTGCACCTTCTTAAATTCTGCTTTACTTGCAGCCTGTAAATAGTTGAGCATGCGGGCTTTAATCAGTATCAGTTTATTTCTTATTTCAATTGCTTCACAAGCTCAAAATGCAGATACCCTGACCATTAAGTCAGATACACTTACCATTATCGGGGTGGGTGACATTATGATGGGCACCAGCTATCCTGAGGATAAGCTCCCACCGGGTGATGGTGACTTTTTAATGCGTGATGTCGAACCCTTTCTGCGCGATGCTGACGTTACGTTCGGAAATCTTGAGGGCACCTTACTGGATGAAGGAGGAGCACCCAAAACATGTCGCGATCCCAAAGTATGCTATGTCTTCAGAACCCCAACCCGGTATATCAAAAACCTGATCGCTGCCGGATTCGATATGATGAGCCTGGCGAACAACCATGCCGGAGACTTCGGAGAAGCTGGAAGGAAAAGCAGCATGAAAACCCTTGAGGTTGGCGGAATATTGCATGCCGGCCAAATGAATCAAAAGACCGTGATCTTTGAAAAGGATAGTGTTAAATATGGTCTTGTTGCCTTCGCTCCTAATAGCAATTGCGTTCCGCTCAACGATCTGGAAGGTGCAAAAGCCTTGGTCAAGCACCTCGATTCGTTGGTTGACATTATTATCGTTTCCTTCCATGGTGGAGCTGAGGGTGCACAATACCAGAACGTACCTCGCACCATTGAAATGTACCACGGTGAAAACCGGGGCGATGTATACAAATTTTCGCATACATTAATTGATGCCGGAGCAGACATCATCTTTGGTCATGGTCCGCACGTTACACGGGCAGTAGAAATCTATAACAACCGGTTTATCGCGTATAGTCTTGGCAACTTTTGCACCTATAGAGGTATCAGTGTAACGGGAATAAACGGCCTTGCTCCTATTATCAAGGTATTCACCGATAAAACCGGCAAATTTTTGCAAGGTCAGATCACGCCAACGTATCAATCGTATGGTACGGGCGTTAAAATAGACCCACAAAAACAAGTGATCAAAAAGATTCAGGAGCTTACAAAAAAAGATTTCCCCGAATCACGCTTTCAGATTGACGAAAATGGTTTAATTACTTATCTTGCTCAGTAACATGGCGTATAAAGAAAAGGAAATTGAAAAGCTTTACTTCTCTATCGGAGAAGTGGCTGAAATCTTCAACGTTGCTCCGTCATTAATCCGTTTCTGGGAGTCTGAATTTGACCTCATTAAGCCAAAGAAAAACAGAAAAGGCAACCGGCAGTTCACCAAAGAGGATATCGATAATGTTAGAACCATTTATCACCTCGTTAAAGAGAAAGGTTTTACTTTACAGGGTGCCAAGGAGATGCTACGCAATGACACGCAGGCCGTAAAAGACAAGATGGAAATGATCGATGCACTAAAAAAAGTAAGGTCTTTCCTGACAGAACTACGCGAGAAGCTTCATTAACATATGCTATAATTTATTCAAGCCGATGCTCACATCGGCTTTTTTGTTTAACCGTTGTTGTAATCATTTTGAATGGATCAAAATCGTCTATCACTTCTTGCCCTGCATTTTATTCCAGGAATCGGAGCGTACACCATCAGGCAGTTGGTGAGCTACTGTGGCTCTGCTGAAAATGTTTTTAAAACTCCTAAAGGGAAACTTCTCAACATTCCCGGAATCGGACCAGTAACAGCAGAGTCTATTTCAAAAGGCAAATCTTTTACACTCGCGGAAAAAGAATATCTGCGTGCAGAAAAAGAGCAGGTTCAATTACTCTTCTATATAGACAAGAACTACCCGTCACGATTAAAACAAATCAATGATTCTCCTTCACTGCTCTATTGTAGTGGTAACATCAATTTTGAAAACCCAAAGACAGTTGCCATTGTTGGAACACGTAAGGCGACAGATTATGGCAAACAGTGTATCGAAGAACTGCTTACTGAATTGGTGCCTCATCAGGTACTGGTGATCAGCGGGCTTGCCTATGGCATCGATATTCAAGCTCATAAATATGCATTGAAAACAGGATTATCTACTGTAGGAGTATTGGGCAGTGGAATTGATATCATCTATCCCAGCGCACATAAAGAAACAGCAAAGAAGATGCTCGCTACAGGAGGATTGATTTCTGAAAATCCGTTTGGTACCAAGCCCGATGCGCATAACTTTCCTTCGCGAAACCGGATCATCGCAGGCCTGTGCGATGCGTTGATCGTAGTAGAAGCTGCTGAAAAAGGTGGAGCCTTGATCACCGCAGAAATAGCGAACAGTTACAATAAAGATATATTCGCTTTTCCGGGAAACATTGGCCAGAGTTATTCAGAGGGATGCAATAACCTGATCAAGTCGCATAAGGCGTACCTGATAACGGGAGCTAAAGATCTTGAATATCTTATGAATTGGGACATTAATCCAAATGCGAGCGCTAAAAAGCAATCCCCAACCCTGGATACATTCGAGCCGCATGAACAACATGTTATCCGCACGTTACAGATAAACAATAACCAGCTGATGATTGATGAACTCAGCTGGAGAACCGACCTTCCGGTAAGTCAGTTGGCATCTATACTTTTAGGTCTTGAGTTTAAAGGGGTACTTACCTCCCTTCCCGGAAAGGTGTATAAATTAGATAATGCATTGACAATATAGACCAGTTAATAACTTCCGTCTGCTTCCTGAGACTTCTGGTTGCATTTTTCCTTGATCGTTTCGTAGGCTTTCAGATCGCCAAGTTCACCTGCCTTGCTTAGGTCCAGGCATCCGTTTTTCATGTCGCCAAAGTTTATCCGCAGAATACCACGCATATAATAGGCATCAACATTCTTTGGATTGATCTGAATGATCTTGGAACAATCATTAATAGCGTCTTCATATGCCTGAAGAAACTGCTTTGCCTTTCCCCGATTAAAGTAAGCTTCGATATAATTCTCATTAATGGTAATGGCTGCGGTATAATCGGATATAGCGCCATAGTAATCCTGAAGCTTCATCTTTACATTACCCCTTGCAAAAAAAGCATCGGCAAACTTGATGTTCTTTTCAATGGCTGTGTTGTAATCCTTCATCGCTCCATGACGATCGTCAAAATTATCTTTAATGTTTCCCCGGAGATAATACGCTGGTGCGTAGTTAGGATCAACTTCTATGGCTTTATTAACATTCAGAAGTGACTCCATGAACTCATTTTTCTCATACAACTCCCTACCCTTTTGAGTATAGTCTTTAGCTCCCTGCGCAAAGAGCAAAGTTGACATCAGAAATAACCCTGCCATAATGAAAATATGCTTCATAACTATCTGATTTTAAACAAAATTAGCAATTATTCAGCCAGCCTTTCGACAAGGTAATATTTTCAGTGCTTTGGGAAGATTTTTTCAGCCAGAACCAGAGATTCAGCCAAGGCATTTTGATCCAGACCTGTATTCACTCCTTTCGATTCCAGAAATGAAACAATTGATTCTGTGGCGAGATTACCCACCAACTCATCTTTTGCCATGGGACAACCTCCCAACCCCTTCATTGCTCCATCAAATCTCTTGCAACCAGCCTTCCATGCTGCCTCAATCTTTTCCAGAGATGCTGACGGTGTAGAATGAAGGTGTGCCCCTATTTCTGCTTCCGGGAATTGCTTTGAAAGGGATGTAAAGATGTGTTGAATACTTAGGGGATCGGAAACGCCAATAGTATCTGCGATAGAAATAACAGACGATCCTAAAGTGATGACAATGCCAACAAATTGAGATACAAGATCTGCATCATACGGATCACCGTATGGATTACCAAAACCCATGCTGATGTAAGTGACCAGTTTTTTGTTCGACCGGGTACAAATGTCTTGTATATCACTCAGCGTATTTAGTGCTTCTGCTATTGACTTATTTGTATTTCGCTGTTGGAAGGTCTCCGAAATGGAAAGTGGAAACCCAAGGTATGTGATCGTATCAAAACGTGAGGCTTCCTCTGCTCCCCGGGTGTTGGCCACTATGGCCAGTAACTTAGATCTGCTGGCCTCCCATTCAATCCCTGCCAGTACCTCAGCCGTATCCCGCATCTGAGGTATCGCTTTCGCTGACACAAAGCTTCCGAAATCGATAGTGTCGAATCCAACCTTTAACAATTGATTGATGTATTGTATCTTTTTATCCGTAGGTATAAAATCCGTCAGGCCTTGCATTGCATCGCGTGGGCATTCAATGATCTTCATATATTGACCGATGTTATGACATTAGTTAATTCCGAAGTTTACTTTAAAGTAAATGGTAAACAAAGCCTGTAGGAAAATAGTCACAATGGTCGGAAGATAATGCGCTTCGTCTCCATTTTAAATAGTTTTGTTAAACACTACATATATATAGCCTATTGAAATAACCCTACTATGCCACTAACCGACTACACTGGCGCCCTTGGAGTTAAAAGGGCAGCTCATTTACTGAGACGAGCAACATTTGGAGCTACCAAACAAAAGATTGACCAGTTTGCTGCCTATACACCTGATCAGGCAATAACCGAATTATTCCGGCAAACACTTGATATGCCGCTCCCCCCGATCGATCCCAAGACAGGACAGGAATGGATGACCACCGGGCCAACCGATGCCAACAGTAAGACTTACGATCTGCAAATGTTCTTTAAGTCCTGGTTCATGGGACAAATGATGAGTCCTGGCATAAGCTCATCTTCCAACCTTAACCTCGCCTGGTCTGCACGTGAAAAAGTTGTCTTCTTCCTGCATACACATTTCACCACCATACGTGAAAAGGTAGATGACAGCAGAGCACTCTATTTCCAGAATCAACTCTTTCGCCTCTTTGCACTGGATGCCTTGAATCCGGATCCTGATATCAACTTTAAGATGTTGACCGTAAAAATCTGTGTGGATAGCGCCATGCTTAAAGTTCTGGACGGCACCAGCAACGTAGCCGGAAATCCAAATGAAAACTATGCACGTGAATTATTGGAATTATATTCCATTGGCCGGGGCCTTGAAGGTGTAGTTCCTCCTCCTACGAATGGCGACTATCACGTTTTTACCGAACAGGATGTAAAGATGGCTGCGCGTGTTTTGTCAGGATGGACAACGGATGACGATTACCTTACCATGGATGAACTGACACTCTTGCCAAGAGGAACTGTGCGGGGAGGTATTACCAATGCTTCCTCACATGATAATGACACCGATCCTCCAAAACAATTCAGCTCACGCTTTAATAATACCATAATTGAGGGTGATCCAACACTGATGAATGGAACATCGGCAACTGAAGAAAGTGCACTGGACGAAATTCAGCAGCTTATTGATATGATCTATACACAGTCCGAAACACCCCTGGCTGCTGCAAAAAATATCTGCTGGAAAATTTATCGCTTTTATGTTTGGGGACCACACTCAAGTGATGAATCTATTCCGATTGATTCAGATATAATCACGGACATGGCCAACCTTTTCTCAAGCAATGGTTATAAACTTCAGCCGGTAATTGAGGCATTACTGAAGAGTACGCACTTCTATGAATCAGCAGCAGGTGTAACGGATGATAACTTCGGAGGAATCATAAAATCACCGCTTGATCTGGTTATCGGATCACTCCGTTTATTCGATATTCAGCCTCCGGATATGGCAACTGACCCTCAGGCGTTTTATGATTTCTATTATGTGCTGCGGGACCAAATCATGTACGAGCAAGGTATGTCATTCTATGACCCTTATGATGTGGCAGGATATGAAGCCTATCACCAGTATCCTATTTACCACCGGTTCTGGATTACGCCCAGCAACCTTACCATCCGATATGACTTTATCCGGTATCTGATTACAGAAAGCCTCACCGATAAGTATCAGGGACTTCCGAAAGTAAATGTTTACCAGTTTGTGAGCACTAATTTTGCGGCCGTAGCTGCGAGCGCTCCTGACCTGGTAGTTGAACTATCAAAGTATTTTTTCCCGGTGACCGATAATCTCGATTATAACGATGCGAATGACAGTGCTGCAGCACCTCCCGGCCTCACCGCACCGAGGTTGAACTATTTTAAGCAAAAACTCTTAGGTGGATTTGACGATGCTTATTGGGAGACCCGATGGAATGAAGGAGCCGGAGACCTCCGTACACAACTTGAGTTCCTGTTCAACGCTATGCTACAATCACCTGAATTCCAACTTTCCTAAAGACCACTGCCATGAATAAATCAAGAAGAGATTTCTTAAAGAAGTTACCCTTAGCGATGAGCATACCTTTTACGTTAGGTGGGTTCAATGTTCGCGCTATTGATCAAAGTCTGTTAGGTAAGTTGGGCGCACTAAGTACAAATGATAAGGTGCTGGTTATCCTGCAAATGCACGGTGGAAATGATGGACTGAATTGTTGTATCCCCGCTAATGGTGACCTGTATGATCGCTATTACAATTTAAGACCTAACATTGCTATTCCGGCAAAAAACAGTTCACGAAAATTCGTTCAGCTAGATAGTACACTGCCTCCGGAAGCACAGATTGGTCTTCACCCCGATATGCTGGCCATGAAGACCTTGTATGACCAAGGTCGGATGACCATCGTTCAGGGGGTTTCCTACCAGGATAATAATGGCTCACATTTTCGGGGCAGAGATATCTGGTTCATGGGCGGATCTGCCGGTGACCAGCTTCACTCGGGGTGGCTCGGCCGTTACCTGAAAACAGAGTATGCTCCGCTTAAGTACCCTGAAGATTTTCCGACAGCAAGTATGCCTGACCCCTTAGCCATTGAGGTTGGAAATGATGTTTCATTGATCTTCCACCAGGAGCAAAGTATCACTACCGCCATTAATTTACACAACATACCTGCCTTTGCCGACCTTGTAGAAGATCTGGAAGGGTTTGAAGAAATGGAAGGAACAGACCCAAGAGGAATCCCCTCTGAATTTCTGTCTGGGTCACCTTATTACAAAGAGTTGGACTGGATTTTAAATCTCGAAGACAAGTCAAAAGATTATGCAAGCATCCTTTTGGAGGAATACAACCGAGGCTTAACCAAACCGAAAGCTACCTATCCGGAGAGGTATCCGTTTAGCGCTCCCCAGGGAAGTATTGGCAATCCCCTTTCAGGGCAATTGCAAATGGTGGCCAACTTACTGGCCGGTGGTTGCAAGACCAAAGTATTTATGGTTCGCATTGGTGGTTTTGATACCCATGCTGATCAGGTAGAAGCTTTGAATCCGACTATGGGAGGACATGCCGCTTTAATGTATCACGTGTCGACCGCCATGAAGGCATTTCAGGAAGACCTCAGAGCAAAAGGCCTTGAAGACAAAGTACTTACTATTACCACATCTGAGTTCGGAAGAAGAGCAAAATCAAACGGAAGCTACGGAACAGATCATGGTACTGCTGGTCCATTGTTCATTTTTGGAAAAGGTGTTAAGCCCGGTGTCCTCGGAAACGCGCTTGAGCTCACCAACAACGGTCAGGGTGATAATCTTGAAATGCAATTTGATTATCGGAATGTATATGCCAATATCGTGATCGATTGGCTTGGCGTAAGCAAGACCACCGATATCGCAAGATTGAACGAAATATTCCCGGACGGCACTGCCCCGGAAGATACTTCAAAGGGATTGATGACCACCGGAACATCAGATGGTGTTACCTTCGAGGAGCTTCCCATTGCCACACAGAATATCACCAGCAATGAAAGCTTCATCGGTGACCGCTTTGCATTGGAAGAGTGTTACCCTAATCCTGCTAAAGGCAAGACAACCGTACATTTCAAAATCAACAGCGCGTACCATGTGGATGTAGTCCTGTTCGATAATTCCGGCAAGAAAGCCCTGACCATGGTGGATGGTTTCTTCGAACCCGGAACCCATAAGGTTGAAGTAGACCTAACAGGAATGCAAGCCGGTACTTATATTTATGAACTTAAAACCGGATTTTATAAGGAAGCCAAAAAACTGATCATTGTAAAATAGAACCCTCCATCCTAAACCCGTATGAAAAAACTCTACCTCGTGCTGCTCTGCGCCATGTTAATGGTTGGCGTATGCCACGCACAAAGCAAAAACAATAAAAAGAAAAAGTCATCGGCTGCCTATAATAAGCAGAATAAGGAAAATGAAATATTCCTCGAAAAACAATTCTGGCTGGGCGTTAAAGGGGGAATAACCCTGACAAAACCTTCAGTGCAAAAAACATACACTGTAGTTAGTCCAACCAATTACAATGCATCCGGTAAAAAGTATGAGAGTTTCAAACAGGTAGGAGGCCAACTGGCGCTCGAGGTAGCCTTTTACTTCAAAGGTATTTCCATCAGCTTCCAACCTACCTATCAGTCATCAAATTTCAGTTATTCGAACACGTATAGCTGGTCATCCACGGCTGATGATGTACTCTATAGTACGGAACTTATGTATGAACAAGACCAGAAACTTGAACACTTGCTTCTGCCTTTTGTAGCCAAATATGAATTCACGGGTAACAAATTACGTCCTTATTTTCAGGCGGGTTTCTATCAGGGCATTTTGCTCAATGCCACAAAGTCGGTGATTATTTCAGGAGTTGATCAGGGTGCTGGTGGAACCAACGAATTTAAAAATGAACCTGTAATTGTTGGCGCAAAGGATTTGTTCGCTAAATATTACTGGGGCCTTATCGGTGGAGCAGGGGTTTATTATAACCTTGGTAATGTAAGGCTTAACCTGGATGTTCAATATCGCTATGGCATGAGCAATATAACGTCTGTGGAAAACCGATACAGTAATAGTCAGCTTATGGGCATTGGCGATGTGATGGATGATCTCCATATGGACAACCTGGCAATTGCTGTAGGTTGTCTCTTCCCCATGCGTTTTCTACAGAGTGGTTTTAAATCGTTAGACCGTAAATAAACTCACCATGAATAAAAATATACGAAATCTATTCATGCTGATCGCTTCTTCACTCCTGCCATTCAGTTGTGCTGAGAAAGAAAATATTAACCTGGAGACTGAGAATTTTACCAGCATTTTCGACAGCAATAGTTTTATAACGGAATACTTACCCATCGATATTCAACAAACCCCTGACGGAGGCTATCTTATTCTTGCTGAAAGAAGTCTGGACAGCACTGAAGTAACGGGTGCCTATTTAATGAAAGCCGATAAGTTTGGAAACTTTGTGCAGGCAATGGAATTAGGCGATACTGTTATTAATCCGATTGGTCCTCTCAACGTTATCGATGGCCAGTATCATTTCTTTTGTATGTCATCTTCCAATGAAGATTATTCTCAGGCCAAACTTGCTACCATTGATGCTAATCTTAGCGCTATAACAATCCAAAATGCCGGTGGTCTGACCTACCCTGAAGCGTCATCAGTGGTTGATAACAAACTGTTACTGTTAACCTATAACAATGGCGACAAAACTTCTGTGGTTTCAGAGGTGACAACGGGGGGTACAGTTACTGAACTGGCGGCATACACCGTAGGAGTCGGGGAAGATTCTGAAGACCCAATAATAGAACACCACCTCAAGGAAGGTAGGCAGTTTCCTTTTGCTGTGGGAAGAACCTCCACCAATACGTACTATTACAATGGCTTCTATGAGTACAATTTCTCTGTAGTATTTGTCAATCCTGGTGCTGACGATCCTCAGGGTGTTGTACAGGGCCAGTCAGATCATGGTGGCTTTAGCTCTATTGTACCTATCAGTGGAAATAAATTTGCTGCCTCACGATTCAATTTTGGAGACAATTACCTCCTTCCCAATACCGTTTTAGATCCGGGCGATTTCTCGACAAGCCCTGATAAAGGTGGCATCTTCAGTCCTGAACTTGTTGAAGATGCCCGGGTTAAAATCCACAGAGCAATCGTGGGTACGCAAAACATTCTGATCTATGGAAGTGATACACGGTCAAAACAAATTGGTTTGTTTTACTATGATGAGGCAACGGGTACCTTTTTAGGAAGCCGCTATATTGGTTTCAGTAATCCGTTTCAGGTTGCAGCAATGGGTAACACAAGTGATGGCGGAATTATTGTATGCGGAACCACTTACCTTGCCGGAAGATTTCCCCGAATCTGCCTGACTAAACTTTCGAAAGAAGAAATTGAATCGGATATCAAGTAAATACCAATCTTAAGATTCAGAAAGCCATTGACTATTATCAATGGCTTTTTTGTTAGCATAAAAACGAATCACGTTGATATTTTTCTCAATTTGGCACAAGAACAAGGCCGTATGACATTTCAACAACACGTGGATCTTAAGCCATTCAATACATTTAACTTATCCGCACAGGCTAATCAATTTGTGGTGGCCCGCTCCGTATCCGATATTCAGCAACTGATCACGGATGGCGTCTTTAAAAATCAGAGAACACTTGTCCTTGGAGGTGGAAGTAATATTTTGCTGACCGGTAGTTTTGATGGTCTGGTGATCAAGCTGGAGATCAAAGGCATTACGGTGGTATATGAAAACGAGGACGAGGTTATACTCAAGGTAGGTGCAGGCGAAAACTGGCATGACCTGGTGATGTATTGCGTGTCGCATGATTGGGGTGGTATAGAAAATCTTTCTCTTATACCAGGAACAGCAGGTGCTGCTCCAATGCAGAACATAGGAGCCTATGGTGTTGAGATTAAAAATGTAATAGAAGAAGTAGAAGTTATCCACATTGATACCGGAAAGGTTAGCTCATTTGAAAATGCAGCATGCGAATTCGGCTATCGCGAAAGTATTTTTAAGCAAAAAGAGAAGGGTAAGTATATAATTTCAAGCATTACTTTAAGGTTGACCAAAAAAAATCACCGTTATGCGATGGAATATGGTGCGATCAGTGACACTATGAAGCAACTTGGCATTGATAAACCCTCTGTAAAAGGAATAAGCGATGCAGTTATCCACATTCGGAAGAGTAAATTACCAGATCCGGCAAAGATTGGTAACGCGGGGAGCTTCTTTAAGAACCCCTCTGTCTCCAATGAAGAGTATACTCTTCTTCAGCAAGTGTATCCCACAATACCGGGATTCAGTTCTGATAGCAATCACACGAAAATTCCTGCTGCATGGCTGATTGAACAATGTGGTTGGAAGGGAAAAACATTTGATTCTATAGGTGTTCACCCGCTTCAGGCACTTGTAATTGTCAACTATGGAGGCGGAGATGGAAGAAAAATATGGCAACTGGCTCTCGATATTCAGTCAAGTGTGAAAGAAAAATTCAACATCATGCTTCAACCTGAAGTAAATGTTATCTAACGCGATCACTTCGTCTCTGATCTTCTGTTTTGTTTCGTCAACCTGCATGATGGACTCCCCCACTTCGGTAAAAAAAATCTTTTCCTAAAATTTTTTGCTAAAAATTTTTGTAGATAAATTTTTTGTTACTACTTTTCGTATAGTTTAAACATAAACTTAAAAACGCTATGGCAAAATCAGCGAAGAAAGCGGCTAAGAAGTCTGCAAAAAAGACTGCTAAGAAAGCTGCTAAGAAGAAGAAGTAATTAGGTTTGACCTAAGAAACTTTGCGAAGGGAAGTAAATCGGATTTACTTCCCTTTCGTTTTTTATATACTTCATCATTGTCATCCACAACGCTCATCACTAGTCGTTGATCACATACTCATCACGCTGCGCCCCGATAACTCACCCAACTTTCATCAAACTATTCAGACTGATTGTATACAATATGTCCGATAACAGTTAAACTTCAGCTTTAAGTATCACCAGGTTCACTCGGTTGCGTAAATTTTGTTAAGTAAGTAGTTGTCAGCATTCCAGGATTGAACTTAACTTACTTGTGAATACCATCATTAACCCCAAAGACTATGGCAAAAGCAAGTGCAAAAGCTCCCGCTAAGAAATCAGCAAAGCCAGCCGCTAAAACAAAAACTAAAAAGCCAACTGCCTTATCCATCGAAAAGGTATGTTCTGATGCATTAGAGAAATTACAAGCCCTGGGTATCGAACAGCAATTGCAAGCTGACCTGGAATGGTGCCTTGGAAGCTACCGTAATGATAAAAATCCGTCAGGCCTGTATGAGATGGCAGAGCGTGCACTTTCCGTATATAAGTCGCAAAAAGAAAAGAAGACAAAAGGAATCACTGCCAAAACAATTCTTGATGTAGAACAGGTTCTCGCTGACCGGACCTAACCTATATCATGTGGGTAACATTAAGCAAAGACCCACGGTATCGTTGTACTTCTACACCAAACTTCTGCAGAAAATCGACTCCTTCGTCTGAAGCAATGCCTTTATGTTCGGCATATGAGTTCAGGTAAACTACCCTTCGGATTCCCATAGAGTAAATAATTCTCGCACATGCCAGGCAGGGTGATAGTGTAATATAGAGTGTAGCACCCTCCACCGATGTCTTATTCTTCACGGCATACAAAATGGCATTCTGTTCAGCGTGAATAGCCAGCGAACACCCTCCCTTTGAATCCCTGGGGCAGCCCAGTTCAGGCCACTCTTCATCACAATTATGTGTACCTGATGGAGGGCCGTTGTAGCCGATCGAAATGATCCGTGTGTCTTTCGTTAAGACAGCGCCAACGTGCCGCTTGATACAGTGCGATCGCCTGGCAAGATTAACTGCCAGCTCCATATAGATATCTTCAAATTCAGGCCGAGTCATACTGCGAAAGTATGGAATTGCAACTATAAATAGAATTTAATGACCAGTCACGTAACTCCCCCTCCACTGCTGTCTGTGGGTAGTTTGGGTAAAATTCTTATCCTATCTTAGCCCGCAAGATTCCTATGAAGCGTATCAGAATTACTACTCCGGTATTATTGATTCTCCTTGCCATCAACTTTTGCCAGGCACAGGAAATCCTAAAACCAAGGCCAAGTCCGCTCGCCATAACCACAGCACGTTATAAAGACGGCTATATCAAAATAACCTACTCACAGCCCCGGAAAAACGGCAGGGTAATATTTGGTCAGCTGGTTCCTTATGACAAAGTCTGGCGCACCGGTGCCAATGAGGCAACGGAACTCACATGTACAAAGGATATCCTGGTGAACGGTATACTTCTTAAAGCAGGCACATACTCAATATTCACGATACCCAGTCAGATCAAATGGACCATTATCATCAACAGTGAAACAGGCCTTTGGGGATCGTATAACTATAATGTAAAAAAAGATGTTTTCAGGTTTGATGTGCCCGTACAAAACCTGGATGCTTTTTATGAATCTTTTACCATTCAGCTGGACTCACGTAATGATGTGGCAGACCTTTTGTTAATATGGGATAAAACCAAGGTGTTGATTCCGATTAAGTTCATAAATTAAGGCCCATGTATAAATATGTTTTGTTTGTTACCTGTTTGTGCCTGACGACAACAGTACCTGGTCAGGATATCAGTGAACTTGAAAGAAGAAACGGTTTTAAAGACATTAAACTGGGATCAATTGCAGATTCCGTAAAGGGTGCCAAGCTTAAAAAAGAATTCAAAGAGCGTGATCAGTTCCCGGCCAAACTCTATACAGTTTCCCACCCTGACTATGAGTCAGTCGGTGAGGTAAAAGTGAAAGACCTCGAGCTTAAATCCTATAAAGGTCTGATCTATGAGATTCGTATCGTAACCCATAAAGACACCCGGGTCATGAAAGCGTTACAGTCGCTTTATGGCAAGGCTGAATATGATGTTATTAATGAAATCTATTTTTGGAAAGGGCGCGATCTCCTGTTACGGTTTAGCTCCAAGAACAAACAGAACCTTGAGTTGGTATATATTTCTTTTCCGGTAATGGCCATGATGAAAATAGATAAGGAAAAGAAAGTAGATGACATTGCAAACGATTTTTAACCTTAGACAAATAATGACTAAAATCTTTTATTCGGTTTTGGCTTTCTCTCTTATCACGAGTTACAGCAATCTGCAGGCACAATCAGAAGACGAAAAGAAATCGCGACTTACAGAGATCTGGGAACCTCAACCCCGAATTGTTACGCCAGGAAATAGTTTTGCAGTCGCCCCTTCCGATGCCATAATACTCTTTGACGGGAAAGACCTGAATGAATGGGTATCCGCAAACGATACAGCGACTCCAGCCAAATGGATTGTTTCCGATGGCAGTTTTATGGTTAAGAAAGGAACAGGAAACATACAGACGAAGAGAGCCTTTACAGATTATCAGATTCACCTGGAATGGCGAATCCCAACGGTCATCAATGGTTCCGGACAGTCACGAGGTAACAGCGGACTGTTTCTGGCATCTACGGGGCCGGGCGATGAAGGCTATGAAATTCAAATCCTGGATTGTTATAACAATAAGACCTACGCCAATGGGCAAACAGGAAGCATCTATAAACAACATATTCCACTGGCAAATGCCTGCAAGAAACCCGGTGAGTGGCAAACCTATGATATCATCTGGACAGCTCCACGATTTAATGATGATGGAACGCTTAAAAGCCCTGGCCGAATAACGGCAATGCATAACGGTGTGTTGATTCAAAATAATATCGAAATTAAGGGTATTACGAAGTGGATAGGTGAACCTGTATATAAGAAGCATGGGCCTGCTCCTATAAAGCTGCAGGACCATGGTGATCCGAGCGAACCCATAAGCTTCCGGAATATTTGGATTCGGGAGTTGTAAATGAATATCAACCGCTAATAAAACCAGCTACCTATGAAAAACAGCTTCATCATCCTGATGGTTTTACTATTAACAAATTGTAAGACTGTACAAACCTCTACGGTATCAACTTCTTCAGCCAATCTTGAAAACACATACTGGAAACTTTCAGAAATGAATGGCATGCCCGTAGTTACTCCTGCTGACGCCAAGGAAGTACATTTCATTCTCACCAGTGAAAATGGCGAAAGCCGGATTAAGGGTTTTGCCGGTTGTAATGCGCTTGGTGGAAATTTTGTACGCAACGGCAATAAAATCAACTTCGTAACCGTGACCACGCGTATGATGTGCGCTGAACGTATGGATGTCGAAAACTACCTGATAGGTGTACTTACCAATACCGACTCCTATAAAATTTCAGGAGAGACTTTAGAACTTTACCAGGGAAATACTTTCCTGGCTAAGTTTGACTCGGTTTACCTCAAATAGGTTTTTTGTGCAGGTCTATCCTGTTTTGCTTTGACCACCTCATGTACACCCAGGCTGTTACAGCAGCTATGGCAATGGCTACCAACTGGGAATGTGACAGGTAATCCTGAATTATAAATCCCCTTTCCATATCTCCTCTGAAAAATTCCAATACATACCGTCCAACAGCATAACTAAGCAGGTACGTCAGGAATAATTGTCCATAGAATTTTCTTCTCCTTCTGAGAAAAAGTATGATGAGAAAGACCAGCAATATGAACCCTGCTTCGTAAAGTTGTACAGCATGAAGTGGCACGCCTTTAGGTTCAGCATGACATGCCGGATCTGTAAAAATAACCCCCATTCCGGATGCTACTGGTTTTCCATGACAACAACCTGCCATAAAACATCCCACCCTTCCAAACATATGAACCAAACAGGTTGTACCCGCCATGATATCAAGCATGGCATATTTCGGTAGCTTATTCCTATTAAAGAACCAAAGCATGGTAGGAATTGCGAAGAGAAATGATCCATAAAAAACGAATCCGCTTCCACTAAAAAGCTTTCCGGGATGTTCCGTGTAATACGGAACATCTTCAAAAAATAAAAAGACCTTACCCCCCACTACGGCTGCAATGAAAATAGAAAGGAAAAGTCCGTTGGCCTGATCAAATGTTAACCCTATCTCCTTTCTGCCCCGGATAACCATGTATATTATCCCGGCAACAGCTCCGATAGCGATCATGAATCCATAACTGTAGACCTTTATACTTCCAAGCTCGAATAAAACGGGGTGCATAGATTAGGGTAATCCAAGTTTTGTACGTAGCGATTTATCCAGGACCGCCCTGGGGATCACGAGGCTTATGGTATTGACTGCAAAGTAAGCTTCTGAAACGTGTATAAATCCTTTATAGGGTCCTGTGTCTCCCCAGGAATTCTTAACGAGGAAAAACAGCTTTCCCCCTTTTGATCGTTCAGTTCCTACAAGGTGCATCAGGTGATCATCCTGTGTAGTGAGGTTTTCAAACAGCGATTGCCTCATAGACTGGTCAAAGTTCCTCTCCAGATCATCCGGACTAACAGGCTGTGATATGGCTCCCTTATCTTTCCACTGAAGAGCATAACCATCTCTTTGCCTGAAGAAGGAATTACTGACGTCCGCATCCCACATAATAGAATAGCCCGATGAAATGGCCTTCTCGGTCAATGCGATCATTTCATTCAGAGGAATGTTGTAGTATGATCCATTCAGAAAATTATCTGGTACTTCAAGTATAAAAGGTTTGTAAAAAGGATGATGTGTAAATGAGGTGATGTCAATATAATCGTCCGGATTAAAGTGAAGTACCTCAGAAGCAAAAGATTTGGGTGTATACATCTTTTCACCATACCTGAAGTTCTCCGGAACCTTACCCAGGTGATCATCAAGTATCGCTTCGTAATTCTTTACCCAGTCGGAAGGTACAGGTCTTGACTGTAAGAGACTATCCAGGTAAGTTCTTAGTTTATTTTCAAGTGCGCTATGATCATGATGCTTCGCACCCAGTATAAGGCCTGAGTAAACACTCTCCGGAACGGCTCCATATGTTGCTATTGCGCGAATAACATCATGCCCTAATCCGCCCTCCCCAAATTGTGCCTTACCTTGTCTCAGTATGTAGTTCTTCGCCTTTTCGACATAGATATTACGCACAATGAATATCTCCGATATATCAAATTCACCAATTCCGTTTTTAATGGATTGAGATTCAATAAGCGAAACAGTAGAGAAACTCCAGCATGTTCCTGTATTCGCCTGGTTCTTGACAGTTGTAAATGCTGATGATTTAATAAGAGTTAATCCTGGAGGAGCCGTTGCCTGACCCCAAGCCTGCATTATCACAACGGAACATAACCAGGGCATTAAAATCAGACACGGTTTATAGGTAAACATAGAATCAGCCCTTGTACGAAATTCTATAAATAACATTTGCCGAGTCATCCGAAACCAGCATTGATCCATCGGGCAATATCAATACATCTACAGGTCTGCCCCACGCCTTTTCATCTTCAAGCCAGCCGGAAGCAAACACTTCATGTCCCACCACTTTGTTGTTCTTATCCACTTTCACCAGGGTAATATTATAACCGATCTTTTTTGAACGATTCCAGGATCCATGTTCCGCTACGAAGACCTGTTTGGTATATTTCTCCGGGAACATTTTACCCGTATAAAATTTCATCCCTAACGGGGCCACATGAGGACCCAACTTATCCGCAGGAGGTGTAAAATCAGAACAGGGCCTTTTATTTCCAAATTCAGGATCCTTAATCGATCCTTCATGGCAGTAGGGGTAACCAAAATGCATTCCCGCTCTGGCAGCAATATTCAGTTCGCACGATGGAGTATCATCGCCAAGCATATCACGTCCGTTATCGGTAAACCATAGTTCTTTGGTATCCGGATGCCACGCAAAACCCACCGTATTGCGAACACCTTTTACAAAGATCTCACGTTTGCTTCCATCCGTTGTTATCCGCGTGATGCTGGCATAAATGTCTTCCTTAGGCTCACAGATATTACAGGGTGCGCCCACGGGAACATATAACTTTCCATCCGGTCCAAATGCAATATACTTCCAGCCATGACCATCCTGCTTGGGATAATCATCGCGTATTACAACAGGCTTACCGGGATTATCAAGCTTGGTTTCAATACCTGGAAATTTCAGAATTCGCGTTGCTTCTGCTACATACAGGTCTCCGTCTTTAAAGGCTACACCATTTGGCATATTCAGGCCCGATGCCAGTATCCACTTCTTGTCTGCAATAAAATCACCATTAGTGTCCTTAACGGCATACACCTTATCCCCATTTCGATTACCGACATAGATTACACCAGATGGACTTATGGCCAATGACCTGGCATTATCTACTTCAGCAAACACACTGATCGAAAACCCCGCAGGCAGTTTGATCTTTTCTAATGGAAGTGTTTTAGCATAATCAGAGACGGCAGGCTCTGTTGACAATCCAATTGAACCTGAGTCTTTTGGGTTTGTGTAGCTGCACGCTATTATAAGCAGGAACAGAACCACACTAAAGGAGAATAATCTTTTCATACCGCTGTAAATTAGAAGGTGAAAAATACACCATTCTTCCCTTAGAACACCTATCCCATTACGCAAGTGGTGAAATTCATCTTCCGTAAACTTTATAAAATACTAACTACTTTTGCAGTAAACATGGAGAACTGAGAGAATTTAGGTCATGATATCAATTACTAATTTATCGTACTACATCGGGGGACGGGCGCTTTATGAGAATGCCAATATGTTCATTAAACCCAAAGACAAAATCGGCCTGATTGGACTTAATGGACGAGGGAAGTCAACATTGCTCAAAATAATCAATGGTGAATATAAAATAGACAGTGGTTCAGTAAGTAAGAGCAATGATTGCACTATCGGATTTCTGAATCAGGACCTGCTCTCCTACCAGACGGATGACTCTATTCTTACGGTGGCCATGGGAGCCTTTAAAGAGGTGGTTGATATTGAACGGCAACTGGAATCCATCATTAAAAAATTAGAGACCGAATATTCGGAAGAACTTGTTGAAAAACTCTCTAAGCTTCAGGAAAAGTATGATCACTTAGATGGGTACTCCATTCAATCGAAGGCGGAAGAAGTATTAGAAGGTATAGGCTTTGTAACCGCTGACCTGCACAGGCCTTTGCGTGAATTTTCGGGTGGATGGCGAATGCGCGTTATGCTTTCAAAACTTCTACTGGAAAAGCCTTCGCTGTTGATGCTGGATGAACCTACCAACCACCTGGATCTGCCCTCGATAGAATGGGTTGAGAGTTATCTCCGGAATTACGAGGGCGCTGTTATTATTGTATCACATGATCGGATCTTTATAGACAATGTAGTCACCAAAACCGTTGAAGTCACACAGCAGCAACTGATTACATATGAAGGAAACTATTCGTTCTATCTGCAAGAGAAAGAGCTTCGTCAGGAAATCCAACAAAATGCGTTTGAGAATCAACAGCAAAAGATAAAGCAGACAGAAAGATTTATAGAACGGTTCAAGGCAAAGGCTACGAAAGCCCGTCAGGTGCAATCGCGCGTTAAAGCACTTGAGAGATTAGACCTGATCGAAGAAGTAGTTGATGATACTGCGGCAGTCAATTTCCGGTTCAAATTTAACCAGCAACCTGGGCGGTTTATCATAAACCTGAATAATGTCTCGAAGGCGTATGGACCGCTTGAGATCTTAAAAAATACTACCATCGCCATTGAACGTACCGACAAGATTGCCCTGATCGGGGCCAATGGGAAAGGTAAATCTACTCTTCTTCGGATCATAGCCGGTGACGAACCTGTAGAAGGTGAACGTGCCATGGGTTACAACGTGATCAAAGCTTTCTATGCACAGCATCAATTAGAGTCCCTTGGTGTGGAGAACGAAATACTGGAAGAACTTCTTCAGGCAGGCTCAGGAAAAACAGAGCAAGAACTCAGAAATGTACTGGGATGCTTCCTCTTTTCGGATGAGGATGTGTTTAAAAAGATCAAGGTCCTTTCTGGAGGAGAAAAATCAAGGGTCGCCTTGGCGAAAACCCTTATATCCGAGGCGAATTTTCTGTTGCTGGATGAACCTACCAATCACCTGGATTTTATATCAGAGAACATTCTTATACAGGCTCTGCAACAGTACCAGGGAAGTTTTGTTGTTGTCTCTCACAATCGTCACTTTGTAAGTCAGATAGCAAATAAGATCTGGTACATAGAAGACAAGCAGATTAAAGAATATCCCGGAACCTATGATGAATATGAATATTGGAAGAAAAAGAATGAAGAGAATGGAATCAAGATCGATCCGCCAAAGGCGGAAAAGAAACCTGAACCAGTAAAATCCACTTCAACATCGTCCAGTCAGGATAACAGGCGCAAAACTCTCGAAAAAGAACTCAAAAAAGTTGAAGAACTTATTGATCAGCTTGAAAAGAAAAAAACTCTTCTTGAAAACGAAATGGCCAAACCAGAAGTATTCGGGAATTTTGCATTACTGCAGCCTTTACAGAACGATTTCAACAAGGTCAATAGTGAATTAAAAAGTACGAATACTAAATGGGAAGAACTCGCAACGGAGATTGATTCTTTGTAAAAATTCTGATTGTTTGTGGGAGCCGCCAACTCCGGGGCCAGAGCCGTTCCCCGGAGTTTGGCTGCACTCTCACTAATAGACGCATCCCCGATTAAGAGGACGCATAACTAAAACTTCCTGGCACTCTCCCCCTACAATTCCTCAATCCCATTACCTGTTAGAGGATAGGTCCAAGTCGTTACAGTTTCTTTACTAATTATCAGAAATAACGGTCTACTGACATCTGTTTACTCCTAACGCTGTCTGTTCAGTAGGGTCATATCCATTAATTACTTCCTGAGTCTGCAAACAACCTTCAAGCAATACACTCAACCCTAATAGTGTGGTCAGGAATATTAATGCATATAGAGATGCGTGTATTCTTCGCTGAAGTCTCGTTTCTAAAGTTTCCATGGATCAGTTTCCTGGACGTGTTTTGTTATTTAGACAACCCAACGGTATCAAAGGTTGGAATGACTAATGAAAAATGTATCTGAATTTCAAGCCAACATCAAAAGTCAAAGGCATAGCCTCAATACCCAGTTCTGATTTATATATGGAATTGAATGGATAACGAATACCAGGATTAACTGCCAGACGATAATGCTCACCCAATCTGTATGTTAACTCCGTACCCAATAATCCACTAAAATTCACCGGGCGGTATGGTGAATCTTCTCCTCTGCCCTGGGTTGTTCTCGATAACACATCACTCTCAGGTGTTATTGTATTCTGGATAAACAAATCTGTTGAAACCCCGGCATTCAATTGAACACCAAACTTCTTGTCGACAATCAGGTATCCTGCCTGAAGAGGAACGCTAAAAAATTGCAAATTATTATTGACGTTATAGGCTGCTGAGGCGAGAAAATCACCATCAGCAGATTGTATTTCATTCAACGACCCTGCCTTAAAATTATTGTAATCAGAAGTCACCACGGCATTTGCTGTATAATCCGAAGATTGAGTCATGTAATTGACCCCGCCCTGCAGTACCCAGCGGTTAGATAAACGGGTCCCCATACTGACACCAACAGTGTATGAAACACCTGAAGCATCAGCCTGCTTATCGGCAACTTTTGTAGCTGCAAAACTTGTTGCAGACGCAGAAGGTCCAGAACCACTGGCATGAACGGTATTAAAGGCTCCGGCTGCGAAGCCTACGGATGTCCAAAGGCTTTCGGATTTCTTCGTCTTTTCAGACCTTTCCTCTTCTCTTAATTCTTTTTCTTTTTGCTCCAGTTTTGCCATCATAACCATAACCGGATCAGGCTCTACTTTCTGATCTTCGATCGTAATGCCTTTTGCAGAAACTTCTTTAGGAAGTTTCTGTATGGTTGACGCATACAGCGATGATGCTTGTTGCGGGTTCATGGAGGAGTTTGTGCTTACCTGTTCGGGTACAACATTATTTCCAGAATTATTCTTACCCTGCATATTGAATCCTTCACTGTCATTAGCTGAATTCCTCGGGCTTAATCCATACGTGATCCTGGTGTTTCCGCGTGAGTAATCACTTTGCTGTACAATAGCAGATTGATTACCCTGACCTGACGATGATAATCCTGAAGACTGTTGTGCAGAAGCCTCATTAGCCTGTTGAGCAGATTCATTCAATGAAGCATTAGCCGATTGATCAACAGATGTAGTTTCTTCTGATTCCATCTGAGAAGAGTGTCTCTCGGCCAGTTGTAATTCGCCTTTGGTGTTCTGAACGGTATAATATCCAACACCGGCCACACACATAGCAAAAGCCACGGAAGCTGCAGCAACCAGTTTATAGAAAAATAATCTTCGCTTCAGTTCACCACCTTCAGCCCGAGCCAGATCAAGCTCCACGTTTATCCAAACGTTCTCTGAAGGATCCACCTTTGCTTCAGCAAAAGCGTCTTTAAACGCATTCTCAAATTTTCGTCTCTCCATATCGTCCATAATACGTTGATTCTTTTTGTAGTCGTTGCTGCAACAGGCTCTTTGCCCGTGCAAACTGAGATTTAGATGTACCTTCTGAGATACCCAGTTGTTCTGCTATTTCTTTATGACTAAATCCCTCAATGGCAAAGAGGTTGAATACGATCTGACATCCCTGAGGAAGTGCCTGAATCATTTCCAATAATTGAGTGAAATGAATACCGGAAAGGCTCACTTCATCTTCGGGAAGATTGGTTTCTTCAATATCTACCATGGGAAATAAATACAGCTTTTTGCGTCTGGCATTTAAAGCCGTGTTTACCATAATGCGGGTAATCCACGTCTCCAGTTTTGATTCTTTTCTGAAGTTCTTTATTCCCTGAAAGACCTTTACAAAACCTTCCTGAAGAATATCCTCAGCTTCATCCGTGGATTTTGAATATCGCAAGCAAACAACCATCATTTTACGACAATAAGCATCATAAAGAGCCCGTTGAGAGGCTCTGATTCCTTTCTGGCATCCATCTATAAGCTCGTTTTCGTTGAGCATGAACCCGATTGTGAGGTCGTTTTTTATGTTAGACACAACCTTATACGGAAAAGTTGGAAATGGTTATATCTTTAATGCCTCCTATGAAGCTTAACGTATTGATTTTAACACTCTTGTGCAGCGCCTGCACCCCTTTGGCACAAAGTTCGGCCATTTCGGATAGTAATCCTAAAGCCCTTAAACTTATCGATAAGGCCTATGAATCGCAGGTAAAAACCATCCTTTTGTACCCGATCAGTCATCCTCTGGCGCCTGCTGTTGCCCGACTTGGTCAGAATAACCTGGTTCTGGAATTTGATGATTTAAGGGCAGATCTTGATACCTATTATGCCAAGATCATCCACTGCACGTACGACTGGCAGATGTCTACTTTGCAGGATCTGGATTTCATGAAGGAATACAATGAATTTCCGGTCAATACGTATGAATTTTCAGTTGATACACACATTCCATATGTTCATTACTCATTCCGGATTCCACAGGTTAGATTACCCGGAAACTATGTTTTAGTAGTCTATCGTGGTTCAAACAAAGAGGACATAATTCTTAGCCGAAGATTCATGGTTTATGACACTCGTATTGAGTTTATCAACGATGGAAAAATGGTAGGGTCAGGAGCAGTTGCAGACTTGAACCAGCAAATCAACTTCACTATCAACTATAAGAATCTGGAGATCCAAAATCCGTTATCTGATGTTCATGTGGTTATCCGCCAAAATCAACGGTGGGATAATCTGGCCGTGAATGTTCGCCCGAGCTTTGTTCGCGAAATTGAAAAAGAACTGGAGTATCACTTTTTTGATGATGACAAGATGTTTCGTGGTGGCAATGAGTTTCGTTTTTTTGATTTACGATCCATTAATTATCCCGGGAGGAATGTTGCCAGTGTTACTAAAACAGTAAAACCTTTTCAGGTTTATATTGCTAAAGACAAATCGCGGCAAGGCGAAGCTTATGCACAATACGAAGACCTGAACGGGAATTTTCGAATTGACAATTATGATTATCGAAATCCGGCCTTTACTAATTACACCAACGTACAGTTCTCGCTGCAATCCAAACCCATTAAGGGTGACGTGTTTGTAACGGGGGCATTAAATTACTGGAACCTGGATGATCAAAACCGGATGAAATATGATTCAGCTCAAGGAATTTATACCGCTAACATGCTTCTCAAACAAGGCTGGTATGACTATCAGTATCTGGTAAATTCTCCGGAATTCAATTCATACCTGTTTGAGGGGAGTTATTTCCAGACAGAGAATTTTTATGAAGTCTTTGTCTATTATAAACCCTTTCAACCTCATACAGACCTGTTGATCGGCTATTTGAAATTCGAAGAAAATCCTCGTTGATCAGGCATAGACCATTTCATGCTGCGTAGCACGCTGGATCGAATCATTGTTGGCTACATCGAGCATACCAAAGCCTTTGTGGGTAAAGTGGCCAAGTCCATTTTCATAAACAAACTGTTGCACTTCTTTAGCTGCATATAGTGTGAAAGGAAATGTATATCCTCTAACTTCAAACTTTACGTCATTATCATACAGCGGATATATTCTGGCAAATTTTTTATGCGATGCCTGAATCCGCTGAATGTAATCATGATCCGGAACGATCTGGAATTTATAAAAGGAAGCTAATTGTTCAGCGGTGTATTTTCCCGCAGCTTCCATTCGTGATATCGTACTATCATAAAGCAAATCAGAAAACTCATCTCCTTCCGGTGACACAAATTTCTTTCCGCTTTCGTCATTGAAACTCGCAGGAATCACTACAATGGGTGAAATGCATAGAAACCTTGATTCATCACCAATCATAACAGGAGCTTCCTCTTCAATGGCTTCGGGAACAAGATGAAGGTTTCCAACAATAACTTCTTTTTGCTCAAATAGCCGGGCTATGAAATAGTCCTTGAATGCTTTATCCGAACACGCAAAGACCAGTGTAACTTTCGAAGAAAAATAATGAAGTCCTTTGCGACTTACTTTTGTTTGTCCCTTAAGGCCCGAAAAGTTGTATTGATTAAAATCGAGATAGCTTTTCTCTGGACCAAAAATCAATAAGCCCTTTATGACCTGTGCCAAAAGGTATTGATGATGGAAAGGAACATATGCTCCCCGGTTTTTAAGTGAAAAGATTATCCTGGCTCTCAAGCCTAAAAAATTTAATTGGAGTTAACCCAAACAAAAAAGCTGCTCCATGCTGAAAGTGAGCAGTTTATAAAACTAATAAAAAATCAGAAAGGTTCTACAGATTTCGGCAGGAATCTTTAAACATTGAAACGGAAATGCATAATGTCGCCATCCCCGACTACGTATTCTTTACCTTCTACGGCCATTTTGCCTGCTTCTTTACAAGCTTGCTCGGTTTTATAATGCTGATAATCAGCCATTTTAATCACTTCAGCTCGGATAAAACCCTTCTCAAAGTCAGTGTGTATTACCCCAGCGGCCTGTGGTGCTTTCCATCCTCTTTTTATAGGCCAGGCCCTAACCTCTTTCTCGCCAGCTGTAAAATAGGTTATAAGATCTAAAAGATGGTACGATGCTCTTAACAGCTTATTAAGTCCGGATTCCTCAAGACCATATTCCTGCAGGAAAACCTGGCGATCTTCTTCACTCTCTAATTCCGCAATTTGAGCTTCGATTGCAGCGCTTATTACCACCACTTCGGCATTTTCACCCTTAACATGATCTCTAAGCGCATCAACATACTTATTCCCGGTATGGATCGATCCTTCATCAACATTCGCTACATAGATTACAGGCTTTGACGTGAGCAACTGTAAATCGGCAACCGCCTTTTTATCTTCTTCATCAACACTTACTGACCTCGCGTTCCTTCCTTCCAACAATGTTTCCTTATAAAGCATGAGGGTAGCAAGTTCTTTCTTCAATTTTGCATCTCCTGCTTTTGCTGCCTTTTCAACCCTCGATATCTTTTTTTCCACAGATTCAAGGTCTTTCAGCTGAAGTTCGGTGTCAATTATTCCTTTATCAGAAACAGGATTAACTCTACCATCTACGTGAACAATGTTGTCATTATCAAAGCACCTAACCACGTGCACGATGGCATCCACTTCGCGAATGTTTGCCAGAAACTGATTGCCCAATCCCTCGCCTTTACTTGCTCCTTTCACCAACCCCGCTATGTCTACAAACTCGATTGTGGTTGGAATGACACGTTGTGGGTTTACCAGCTGCTCCAGGATTTTAAGGCGGCCGTCTGGCACAGTAATTACGCCAACATTAGGTTCGATTGTGCAGAAAGGAAAATTTGCTGCTTCTGCCTTATTATTCGAAATAGCATTGAAAAGAGTCGATTTACCAACATTAGGCAATCCTACGATCCCGCACTGAAGTCCCATAGACTATTTAAATTTGAGGCCGCAAATATACTATAAGCCTGAAAGTTTCAAGTCGTAAACCCTAAAGATTGCCAGAACCTTTTCTGACAAAGCTCAAAAAAAGAAAGCCTCAGCAGTTGCCAAGGCTTTCAAAGGTATAGGTTAGGTAGGTTAGTCCCATTTAAGCTCCGTGTCAAGCGTAGTCGGCTTGGCAGTAGCTGCCTCTGCAGTTTCTTCATGATCATTCATATGATCAAACTGAGAGAAATCAACATTCGGCATAAGTTCGTGCTTCACATGATTAACGGTATTAGTCAATGCCTCAATAAACTTGTTAAAATCTTCTTTGTATAAAAAGATCTTATGTTTCTCATAAGAAAATCCATCCTCTTTGAAACGCTTTTTACTTTCTGTGATGGTTAGATAATAATCGTTAGAACGAGTCGACTTCACATCAAAGAAATAGGTCCGTTTTCCGGCTTTTACTTTCGCTGAGTAAATTTCATCCCTGCCGTTTGTCTTGTTTTCTTCCACAATCCTTCTATTTAAGAGTTAGGTTTAAAGTTTGGTTCCGACTAAGTTAGTACTTTGAACTCTGATAACAAACTACCGAATTAATATTTAAGCAACGATTTCGGTCTGTTTGAACGGTAAAGCTGAATATGTATTAAAAAACGGATGTGAAAGCAGATTTAAGCACCATAAATCCAAATACCAGCCTTGAAATCCTTGCTCACCAGCTGGTTGAGGGATTTATAACGGGGCTTCATAAGTCCCCTTATCACGGTTTTTCAGTAGAATTTGCGGAACACAGGCTATATAATGAAGGGGAAAGCATACGTCATGTGGATTGGAAAGTATATGCCCGGACAGATAAGTTGTTTTCCAAGCGATATGAGGAAGAGACAAACCTGAGATGCCTGATTGCTTTGGATACTTCGGCCTCCATGTATTACCCTTCATCCACCAAGGCAAAAATCCGGTTTAGTAAGTATGCAGCAGCTGCCCTTTGTTATCTTCTGAATCGCCAACGTGATGCTGTTGGTCTTTGCTTATTTAATAACCTTATTCAGAATTTAACCCCCGTCAAATCGACACCAACCCACCTGGATAAAATCCTGCGACTTCTCAATGACATAGAGAAGCAACAACCCGCTTTGGGTAAAACTGAAGTAGCCCAGGTACTTCATGAAATTGCTGAGAAAATTCACAAGAGATCATTGGTCATCATCTTCAGTGATATGTTCGAAACAAGCAATGACCCTGAAGAGTTGTTCAAAGCGTTACAGCACCTGAAGCACAACAAGCATGAGGTAATTGTTTTTCATGTTCTCGATGCGTCAACCGAATTGGAATTTAATTTCGAAGACAGACCTATGGAGTTCATCGACCTGGAGAATGGTGATCGGATAAGACTGAACCCTGGAGATATTCGCACGCAGTTTAAGCAAGAGTCAAATCAATTCTATACGGCATTAAAAGTAAAATGCCATCAGTATAAAATTGATTTGATTGAGGCTGATGTAAACGGAGACTTTACTATGATCCTGCAGACGTACCTCATCAAACGTGCTAAAATGAGGTAAGGAATTTATTAAGCTTCTACCTCCTGGTGCAACCAAACCTTCTTGGCTACCAACTCATCTTTTGATTCAACATAATCCGGATCCGGAACACAGCAATCTACCGGGCAAACCGCAGCACATTGAGGTTCTTCGTGAAAGCCCGTACATTCTGTACACTTTCCAGGTACTATATAGTAAAATTCGTTGGAAACAGGTGTCTGAGCTGACTTTGCATCTACAGCCGTTCCATCCTCTAACTCTACCTTTTCTAATTTCGTGCCCCCGGCCCAATTCCATTCACGCCCTCCCTCATAGATTGCTGTGTTGGGGCACTCCGGCTCGCATGCACCGCAGTTGATGCACTCATCCGTGATTATTATTGCCATGCTTTTTCTACTTTTGGTCCGTTACAAATACAAAAATAAGCGATTCATTCGTAAAACGGACACTTCCAAATAAAAGTTTACTCTGTGATGACCAGAAACGAGCGGGTAAAAGCATTTGCCTCATTAGGTAATTATCTAACTACTTTATCACCATCTGAATTTCAATCGATAGCAGCTGCCGCGAGAGCTCAAAACCCATGGTTTACAGAAGAGAACGTTCGTTTGGCTTGGGATGGAGTGATCAATTTTTTACAACATGAAAAGTTATTGAACTGGCTGAATGAATACGCTGACATTAATTTACCTAAAAAAGTGGCTCTTGTACTTGCGGGTAATATTCCCATGGTGGGGTTCCATGATACTTTATGTGTGCTGTTATCCGGGCATTCTGCCCTAATAAAATCCAGCTCAAAGGACACGTACCTGGTTAAAATAGTATTGGATAAATTGATTGAGATTGAACCGCAGTTTTCATCCGCTATACTGTTCATGGATCAACTGAAAGGTTTTGATGCCGTGATTGCTACCGGCAGTGACAACTCAGCCCGATACTTTGACTATTACTTTGGAAAGTATCCCAACATTATCCGAAAAAACAGATCATCGGTTGCCATAATCGATGGAACAGAAACACGTGACGACCTCAAAGCACTCGGTGAGGATGTATTCAGCTACTTTGGGTTAGGTTGCCGGAATGTGTCAAAACTCTTCGTACCAGCATCATATACATTTGATACTTTATTTGAAAGCTGGGCACCATTCCAGAACGTTATTCATCATCACAAGTATTGTAATAATTATGACTATCAGAAATCTATCCTGCTGGTCAATAAATCACCTTTCCTTGACAATGGTTTCGTAATGCTTCAGGAAAGTAAAAAACTAGTTTCTCCGATTTCTGTAGTATACTACTCCTACTATGCCAACGCTGATGATCTGAATGACCAGATCCAACAATCACTGGAAAAGATCCAATGTATCGTAGGAAAACGTAAACCCGCAACCATTGCATTTGGTAAATCACAATGTCCGGAACCCTGGGATTATGCGGATCAGATCGATACACTCCGCTTTCTTTCAACGCTATAAAATAACGAGGGATCATTCAGTAATCTCATAAATAAAGAAGCCGTTCCTAAACGAAACGGCTTCCTGAAATCTCTTTTATTCAAGGTTATGGCTTATTACCCCTCATTACTTCCACCCATCCGTTGATCGGATTACCACCCTCAACCCTGAGTCTGTAGAAGTAAATACCATCACTTACCTCTTCGGCATCCCAGTTGTTTTGATAGTTATTAGAAGAATATACTTCCTTGCCCCAGCGGTTTGTAATTACGAGCTGCGCCCCCTCTTCCGGTAAATTACGGATAAAGAAAACACTGTTATCGTTATCACCATTCGGTGTGATAATGTTCGGAATGTATATATCCGTATCCAACGGTACTACACCAGGAGGATCTAATTCCAGCAGACACTCATTCGCATCTCTGATTAATACTTCATATCTACCTGCAGGGAGGTTTTCATATCGCTTCACATACTGGAGATTGCTATTCTGTTGAACTTCTTCCCAATCCGTTCCATAGGATTGTCCAGGCACCGCTGGTTGATCAAGCTCAATCTTAATCTCATACGGAAGACTTCCTCCACTGAAGTTTACAATTTCCATGCTTCCGTTGGCAATATCAGGATAAGACTCCCTTACCTCACCTACAAATGCTGTCAGCGGACTGGTTACGGTGTAGTCAATGCGTTCTGACCGGATAGCACAGAAGATAGGATCTGCCTGATTCTGTGACAACTGAATTTCATACTCACCTGGAGTCTGAAGGAAGTCTGACCAGGGGGCCACATCATATGCCATCGTAAAGACAGGATTTGTAGGATCTGCTACACCTGTAGCCACTGGATCACTGAAAAATTTCCTAAACACTTCAACTGTAATCGGATTTCCCGAAGTAACATCACCGGTAATTCCAACCAGTGACAGTGAAACCTGGTTGCCACCCGAACAAAACGATTCTATTGTAAAAGTAATGGGAATAGCGCCCTCAATAATTTGTTCAATTCTATCCGGACGACACTGATTGCCTACCTCGCGAACGTAGATGTAATATGTATCGGACGCAAGATTATCAAACGGAAGCGTTCCTGTGTAATTATTATAATCTTCATCAGCCGGTTCGTTGAACGGATCTGTGCTCAACGCTACCTGGTATACGCCTGAATCATTTATCGTAACATCAATGTGTCCGCTGTTACCATTGTTTGAGCAGTCACCGTTGACAGCGTTAACTGTAACATCTACACTACCTGGAGAAGTAACCGGAATTGAAATCAACTGGATACAATCACTATTGTCCTTTACTCTGACCTGATATGTACCGCCATCCAACTCATCAAAGAAATCCTCATCCTGATAGGTAATACCATCCAATGAGAATTGATATGGTCCGCCAGATCCACCGGTTGGTGTGATATTAAATATCCTTCCGTCTCCACCGTTACACGTTGCATCTTCCGTTTCGAAGGTAGCGGTGATCTCGGGATTAGCATTATTGATAGTTACCGGAACTTCTGCCGGGCAAACATCAGAAGCGTCATCCCGTACAAGAATGTTGTACGTGCCATTTGGAGGCAGATTACTGATTAACCCACCGGAAACAAATGTCGTCCATGTAGTGCCATCAATCGAATACTCATACGGAGAATTTCCACCACTTGTAACCGTGAGAACAGCCTGACCTGTCGGCTCGCCAAAGCAAGTTACATTGGCTAACCCAGAAGCTGATGCCTCAACCGTAGTTTTAACCAATAAGTCGAAGTCCTGGATACACGTATCCCCTACCTGATTCACTACCCTGTACTGGTATTCGCCAGGAGATAAGGTAGGAAACACAAATACATGTGTGGTTGACCCTATGGGACTTGACTGAGGCGGTTGAACACTTGTACCGTTATTTCTATTCAGAATAGTAACGATGTATGGTCCGGGTACTAACCCAGATATTCTCAAGGCAATCACACCATCATTCGATCCACTAAAACAAGAAGGTCGTTTTGATAATGTAGTGTCAATTTCGATGCTATACGCAAAGCAATTATTACCACCACACGTTGGGTTAACAACAATGCTACGCGTGGCGGGAGTGCTGCAGGCACCTGTTACCGTATAGGTAATTAAATGTGACCCAACACCAGCTGTTGCAGGGTTGAACGTTCCGTTAACTGCATCTGTGATACCATTACCACTCCAGGTTCCTCCCGGAACTGTTGCCGTAAGATTTACCGGTGTGGATATCAGACAGAACGGACCGGCCGGATTTATAACCGGGTTTACTGCTGAATTAACTACTATGTCAGTTGTCTGAGTATCACTACATCCGCCAATGGTAATTGAATATGTAATCGTATGTGTGCCCTGGCCGGCTGTTGCTGGATTAAATAACCCCGTTGCTGCATTGGTAATACCGGGACCTGACCATGTTCCTCCAGCGGTAACTGCACTAAGCGTAAAAGCAGGATCATTGGTACACACCGGACCTGCAGGTGTAATGCTGGCATCCGGAGGTGTCGATACTGCGATGGAGATGGTGTCTGCATCTGTACAGATACCATTAACAACGGTGTAGATAATCTGATGATTTCCAGCTCCGGCTGTCGCTGGATTAAATGTACCCAGTGATGTGTCGGTGATACCGTTACCACTCCAGGTTCCACCTGTTGTAGCAGCTACCAGATTGACAGCTGGATCAAGCGTACAGAATGGACCTGCTGCGGTTATGGTTGCATCCGGTGCCTGATCAACCTGAATGTCTGTTGTCTCTGTGTCGCTGCAACCTCCTATCGTTATTGAATAGGTAATGGTATGTGTACCCTGACCAGCTGTGGCAGGATTGAATAATCCTGTTGCTGCATTGGTAATACCGGGACCTGACCACGTACCGCCTGCGGTAACTGCAGTAAGCGTAAAGGCCGCATCATTGGTACAAAGCGGACCTACCGGTGTAATAGTGGCGTCCGGTGGTGTCGATACATTTATGGTAATGGTGTCTGCATCTGAGCAACTTCCCACGGTAATCGCATAGATTATATCATGTGAGCCAGACCCTGCAGTTGCCGGATTGAAAGTTCCCAGCACAGCATCCGTTATACCTGTACCGCTCCATAATCCACCGGCTGTTGCTGCTGTAAGGTTCACAGCCGCATCAGTCGTACAGAATGGACCTGGATCAGTTATCGTAGCATTTGGCGCTGCAAATACAGTGATATTTTGTGTATCATTTGAAGTACATCCACCAACGGTCACCTGATACGAAATCACTTTAACACCCGGGCCTGCAATGGCAGGATCAAAAGCTCCTGTTGCAGCATTTGTAATACCAGGACCAGACCATGTACCACCCCCGGTCGCTGCTGTAAGTATCACGGTAGCGTCACTGGCACAGAAAGGTCCGGCTGCATTGATTGTTGCATCCGGAACAGGAAGAACGTCTACATTTTGTGTAGCTACGCTTGTACATCCAGATACCGTGATTGAGTATTGAATAGTATGGGTACCAGCTCCTGCAACAGAAGGATCAAAAACATTCCCACTTATACCGGGACCCGAGAATGTACCTCCAGGTGTTACCGGAGTTAATGTAGCTGAAGGTTCTGTTAAACAGTATGATGCATTAAGTCCACCAAAGTTTGCATTGGGTAAGGGGGTAACGTTAATCGTTGTTGTACTGCCACCTGTACCAGGACAAACAGATGCATCTGTAACACTTATGATCGTGTACGTTGTATTTACAGTAGGACTAACGGATACGGTATGACCTGTATTGATACCGGTAAGATTAAAGGTAGTACTACCGTCATTATAGCTTACATCAAATGGACCTGTACCCGTTAACGTGAACGTCAGCGTACTGCTCTGACCAGAACAAATTGGCGAAGGACTTGAAGAAATTGTCGCTACAGGTACCGGAATAACATTGACCGTTGTAGCACTACCCGCTGCACCTGTACATGTAGTGGCATCACTCACACCTACTATGGTATAGGTTGTGTTCGCTGTCGGGCTAACCGGTACGGTATGGCCTGTATTAATGCCGGTCAGATTAAACGTTGTTGTTCCATCACTGTAACTCACATTAAATGGCCCGGTGCCTGTCAGCGTGAACGTCAACGTACTGCTCTGACCAAGACAGATTGGTGACGGACTTGATGCTATTGTCGCAACCGGTACAGGATTAACGGTTATTGTTGTGGCGCTGCCTCCCGCTCCTGCACAGGTAGTGGCATCACTAACGCTTACTATCGTATATGTTGTATTCACTGTCGGGCTAACCGGTACCGTATGACCTGTACTGATACCAGCCAGGTTAAACGTTGTAGTACCATCGTTATAACTCACGTTGAATGGTCCGGTGCCCGTTAGGGTAAATGTCAATGTACTGCTCTGTCCAGAACAAATCGGTGATGGACTTGAGGAGATCGTTGCTGTCGGAAGCGGATTTACCACAATTGTAGTGGCACTA
>DASXWH010000110.1:0-39031 GCA_036503775.1 Ohtaekwangia sp. | reverse complement strand
CCATTTCGCGGGCAATCTTTTCCATTTCATTTCCGGAATAACCGGCTGCATACAATGCACCCATAATACTGCCCATGCTGGTACCCGTGACCGCATCGATGTTGAGGCCTGCGCTGTCAATAGCCTGAAGAATGCCAATGTGGGCAATCCCTTTTGCACCGCCACCGCTAAGCGTCAGACCGATTTTGGGTTTGGAAGGTGATTGGGCATGAATAAAAAAAGAGAACAGTAAAAAGCTAAGTACCGAAAGAATCCGGGAGAGGTTGTGCATAAGGTTGGTTTTGTCAATTCGCTATTTAAGCTACAAAACAAAACAGAAAAGAAACAATGCAGTGGGTGTAAAACATAAAGGGCATCTGGTCTGATGCCCTTTATGTTTAGAAAACCGGTTAGATGTTTATCCTTTCAGTTTCTTCAACTCAGCTTCATACTGCGGAAGAAACCCTTTCTGTGCTTCGGGAATATTTTTAATGGCTACTTCCCAGTTCTTGATGGCATTCTTCTTATCTCCCAATGCGGTGTAGCCACGGGCAAGTCCCACATACGTTGTAAACTTGTCATCCGGATGTAACTGGCGATTCAGTTTGAATACTTCCATGGCCTTTTCGGTTTTTCCGGCATTCAGCAGTGACCTTCCAAATTGATGAATATCAGGTACGGTAGCAGCCGGGTCTTTGATCGCCTTTTGCATGATGGCATCCGCTTCAGTATCCTTACCCATAGCCTGAAGCACAAGGGCTTTGGTTTGGAGGGTATTGAAATTCTCGCGCCCTACAAACTGTCCGCTGATTGCATTGTCTGCCCACGTGAGTGCTTCCTCCAGGTTGATTTTGTTCTGCGCGCAGAACTGAGCTGCTTCCATCCACGGATGATACGTAAAGCCCATGCGGTCGCCCTGCAATTCACCTCTCATTTTCTGAACATAGAGTTCAAGTCCATTGGGTACTTCGATCTTGAACGGAACGCGTTTATTTTCCCATTGCAGAAAAGCAACGCATGAATTCAATTCTCTTTCTTCAAAATTGTAAGTGAGGAATTCCGTGTATTCCGCATCAACGGCTTGCGTTGGCACACGCAGGGCGTCTTCTTTCGGATTGTAATAGTAGCTTCCCCAGTTGGTTGTGTTTGTTGAGAATATCCATTGCCATGGGCCATCTTTTTCAACATCGAGGAAGAGGGCATAAGTGCCGGCTTTCAGATCCTTGCCACCCACTTTTACATCATTGGAAAAGGTGATGGTAGTATTTTCATTGGCACCTGCACGCCAGGGTGCAGCTTTGGATGTACCATAGCCCTGGTCAATAAAACCATAATGAACCAGTTCTCCCCAGATGTGGCCTTTACGGTCTTCACCACCGGGACCGTGTACATTAGGACTACTATACGTGATGGTTACGGACGCTAATCCCATCCATTGTGTAACCGTAGACTTTTGGTTATTGCCACTGGGTGGAAGAGAGATACTTTGACTAAAGGCGTAATGACATATCAATACGCAGACAGCAGCTAAAATCCTTTTCATGCTTTTCAGGGTTAGGAGTTATACATGGTGTAATTAAACGATTGCATCCAGATGGGGGTGTCACCCATGATGTGGTATTTACAATCTTTTGTGTTGTGATGGTGTATTCGGCACTAATACAGGAAGAGCGGCCGGCATTACCTCGATGTTAAATTCATGACGCACACCACAGGGTTCACCGTCTACATGATACGGAACATCATGCGGGGTTTTTATACGCAGCGAAGGTGTTTCGATCATCTCACAGAAGTGTGAATTTGTCAGCTGTCCGGTGAAAAAAGCGTAGATAAAGTCAGCGCGGTAAGGCGGAATTTTTTTCAGCAGTGTAATGTGCAGCAGTTGATCACACACAGAAGCCTGCGGAGCTATGCGTGCATTGTTTCCATATTGTGATGAATTGGCAATGGCGATAACGAAAGGTTCTTTCGTAAGAATTTTTCCCTCGATTTCAATTTCAGCAGCAAATGGTTTGAATGTAAAATATTCTTTTAAGGTAAGACTGACATATCCGGCTAAACCGCGTCTGGTCTTTTCCCCGAAGAGATTGGCAATACGGCCATCGAAGCCAATGCCGGATACATTTAATGACAGCTTGCCGTTAATACTGAATGTATCCATATTCAATACACGACTATTGAACAACGACTCTACTCCATCTGCAACCTTAAGCGGTATTCCCAAATGGCGGGCGAGTCCATTACCGGATCCACGCGGAATAATACCCATTGGCATTTTATTCCGGATGGCACCTTTAGCCACTTCGTTTATGGTACCATCACCTCCAACCGCTACTACAATGTCAAATCCCTGCGATGAGGCTCGCTCAGCCAATTCTGTAGCGTGACCTCGTGATTGTGTGAACTCAATGGTGCACTCAGCATCATATCGGGCGCAGGTATCGATCATACGGCCCTCCAGCGCAGGTTGAAACCCTGTGCCGGCAAACTTGTTGATGATAAATAATACCTTCTTAACTTCGTTGTTCACAGCCCAACATTACTAATTTTTATGGACATGGGATTTTACATTCCGCGAAAACTGAAATTCAAAGCATGGAATACCGAAAGTAAGCTGCTCATGCGGTTGAACAGCATCGAGTGTGTGAAGGGAGAATTAACAAAACGAAATCATATTCTTCTTCAGTTTACAGATATGACTGATAAACACCACGAAGAGCTTTATGAAATGGACGTGGTGCTGATCGGAACGGAAAAGTTTGTGATCATGTGGGAAAGTAATCCAGCAGGTTGGCGTATAGCACGGTTGGCAGATCCGCAGTCAAGCGAGGTTTTTGTACGTGAGCAGGCACAAACCGTTATCCGGTTGTGTAGTTATTTTGAATCCGTAAAAGAGTGATTACTTGCTGTTGATTTTCTCCTGGATATACTTCACCGCCTGGCCATAGGTTTGCAGTTTTTCAGCATCGTCATCCGGTATACGGATGTCGAAAGTTTGTTCAAACTCCATTACAATTTCAGCATAATCAAGGGAGTCGATACCAAGGTCTTTTACAAAGTTTGCGTCTGGGGTGATTTCTGATTCAGCGATGCCGAGTTTTTCAGTCAGTATTTTGGTTACTTTCTTGGGAATGTCTTGCATAGCTCCGGATAAAGTTTCGTAAATGTATTAAATCGAAAACTGCCCTCCAAACAGTCCGGATAGTCTACGGTCTACAAGAATCGGTTGACAGTGGACGATGGACCATTTTGACTAAAATCTCATCAGGAACTCTGTTCCCTTTCCTACAGTCGATTTCACGGTGAGTGTTCCCTGATGCTGACGCATAATTTGCCGGGACAAACTCAGGCCTATACCGGAGCCAGTCTTTTTCGTTGTAAAGAAGGGTATGAATATTTTTTCAAGGGCCTCCGGATCAATCCCCGTCCCATTGTCTTTTACGGAAATTACCGGACGAGTCTTTTCATTAAGGTAAGCCTTAATTTCAATCTGCCTGTTGTCAGGATCTTCAAATGCCTGAATGGCATTCTTCAGCAGGTTGATTAATACCTGTTCGATCATATTCTTATCGGCAGAGAGGGTGAAGTCTTCCGGATAAACGGACAGGGTCAGCTGGATATTTCTTTCCTGAAGTTCCTTACGATGCAGCATGCTGAGTTCGTCCAGCAGGTTCCGTAAGTCGATCTGTACAGGCCTTGGTTTGGGAATGCTTGTCAGGCTTCTGAATTCCCGTACAAACTGAATCAGTCCTTCGCTGCGTTTACTGATGGTCTGCAGGGAAAGGTGGATGTCACTGAGTTGGTCCTTACTTAACGGCTCGCCATTATTTTCCCGGACAAAAGGTTTGAGTTCTTCTTCAACTGTTCCGGCCAGCGAGGATATCGGTGTCACCGAATTCATGATCTCATGGGTGAGCACCCTGACCAGGTTTTGCCAGGCTTCCATTTCTTTTTCTTCCAATTCGCTTTGGATGTTCTGAATTGAAACAAGTTTAACATTCTCACCACGCAACGTCAGCTCAATGGCGTAGATAGATAATTGAACAACCTCTTCACCGATTTTAAGCCGAGTCAACTCGCGGCCACCGGTTTTCAGCCGCGTGAAGACCTCAACCAGGGTTTCACTTACCTCTTTAAGGTCCCTGATGTTATCTACACGAACAGTCTTCAATAATTTTCGTGCAGCGCTGTTGAATATTTCAACTTTACCATCTTCCTTAAAGACCATCAGCCCGATACCCACGTGCATCACGATGTTCTTAAAGAATAGAAATTCTGAGTCTTTCTCACTGCGCACACTGCGGAGCTTCAGGAGTGCCTGATTCAATTCTTTATGAAGTCTGCGTACCGCAGGGTCATCACTTTCTGTTTTGAAGGAATAGGAGAGATCATCAAACTCAATGGAATCCAGGAAGGTGGCAATGTTTTCGTATGACCGCTCCAGATACTCGATCAGTAATTTTACCTGGAAGGCTGTTAGTCCCAGAAAAATCAGCGCAAAAATCCAGTCACCTTTGGAAAAGGCAAAGAACGCAAACAGGAAAATAGAAGCAGCCAGAAAGGCTACACGGGGAAGTACAGGTGATCGCCAGTTAAATTCCATATTTTTCCATGCGCCTGTACAGGGAGGCACGTGTCAAGCCAAGCTCGTCTGCAGCCTTGGAAATATTTCCGTTGTGCATGTTCAGCGCTTTTACAATGGCCGTCTTCTCCACTTCATCGAGGTTGAGTGTATTGGAGTTAGCGGCTGCTGAAACCGTACGGCTCAACAGAAAATCACTATCCTGTAGCAAAGGAGAATCTGTCATGATCACAGCGCGCTCAATGGCGTGCTGGAGTTCACGGATATTTCCGGGCCAGGCATATCGTTTCAGTTTGTCGGCAGCTTCCGGAGCGATAGCGTTTACCTGCTTGTGATATTTTTTTGCGTAGTAGTTGAGGTAATGTTGCGCCAGTAACGCAATATCTTCAACCCGTTCAGAAAGCGGAGGCACCTGAATTTCAACGGTGTTGATGCGGTATAACAAATCCTGCCTGAAAGTTCCTTCCTGTACCATTTTATGTAAAGGCATGTTGGTAGCACAGATCAATCGTATATCTACCGCCTGCGGTTGGTTTGCACCAACCCGTGTTACCTGGCGAGACTGTAATGCACTGAGTAATTTACTTTGCAGGCTCATGCTCAGGTTGCCGATCTCATCCAGGAAGAGTGTACCTCCGTTCGCGAGTTCAAATCTTCCGGGGCGGTCTTCCCGGGCATCGGTGAAAGCTCCTTTTTTATGTCCGAATAATTCACTTTCAAAAAGTGTTTCAGTAATAGCGCCCATATCCACTGAAACAAAACTGTTGTCTTTTCGCAATGATCGCTGGTGAATAGCACGAGCAATGAGTTCTTTACCCGTTCCATTTTCTCCCAGTATCAGGACATTCGCATCCGTCTTGGCTACTTTATCAATCAGGGTGAATACTTCCTGAATGGCTTTGCTCTGGCCGATGATCTCACCGAAGGGTTTGCTGATCTGTTCCTCCAGCATCTCCTTGGCTTTTTTGAGTTTGTCAACTTCATTGTACGATTGCTTCAACCGGATGGCGGTGGAAATGGTAGCAATGAGTTTTTCATTCTGCCAGGGCTTGAGGATAAAATCCGTAGCACCGGCTTTCAGTGCCCTTACGGCCATCTCAACATCACCGAAAGCGGTGATCATGATGACAACAGCACTTGGTTCATGTCCCAGGATTTGCTCGAGCCAGTAAAATCCTTCTTTGCCACTGGTGATGTCTTTGCTGAAATTCATGTCCAGCAGGATAACATCATAGGTATCGTTATGTAACAGGAAAGGAATTTTCTTGGGATTCTTTTCGATGATAACGTGATGACCTTGTTTTTTAAGGAGCATTTTTGCTGCGAGCAATACATCCTCATCATCATCAATCATTAGAATTTTACCGCCTTCTGAACTCACAAGTAAGGTTTTAGATTATAGGTGAACGACTACGTGCAGGAAATTCTGTGCCAAGACCGGAATCGCTGAAAACAGCCTGAATTTCCGGTAGGGTATGTTCCTGCGTGTACAAAGATGTTCAAAAGTGAACACAAGGTGAAAGATATACGGATATTCTTTCCGGAGGCGGACAGATGTGTTTCCTGAATTATTTAACCTCGTAAATATGGATCTGACGCGGCTTGATCAGGAAGAGTCTCTCATCGGTCAGTACACTGAATATGCTTGTTTCCGGCAGTTTCAGCTCCCGTGTTTCTGCGCTGAACAGATCAAAGAAAATCAGTGATGTTCCGGACTGGTAATACAACTCTTCTCCCAGAAAGTTGAAATACGAAGGCAGAGGAACAGAAATCGTACGGAGGTGATTTCCCAGACTATTGAACACATGAATTCCTTTGGAATGATCTGCGATGAAGAGAAAGCCCTGGTATTCGCGGAGCGTCAGGTAATCTGATTTGAGTTTTGAAAATGCCGGAGGTAAAACCGTTTCGGTCAGAACCAGTCCTTTTTTTGTGTCAATTTTTTTCAGGCTCCAGTCCGCTGCATCCAATATCCATACATTATAATCTCCGGATGCACATACCAGCCAGGGGTCAATCGAAAAAGCTGAATCAAGTTGTATACGTTGCGTGATCTCAAAGGAAGGACTCATGTAGGCATACTGCTGTACCGGGCGGAAGTAAGCAAACAACCGGCTTCCATCCCGTGGATCGAATAATGTTGGTGACGGATCTTTTTTATACAGGCTGTAAAGTTTTCCGTCTTTATCAAAATGCTGGAGTTGCCCTTCTTTGGTGATGATGTAAAGATCACCCGGCCGGTCAACGGCAACAGTAGTGATCGAATCACTGACCTCTTGTGTACGGATCTTTTTGAACTGACCTGATGCCGGGTAGGCAAGGCCAAGTAAACTAACCCAAATGACAAACTGCTTCATCGTATCAGGATTCAAAAGTCTTCAGTACTAGGGTTTTTCCATCGTACTCAGCATAGGTATTAAAGTTGACCCACTCACCCAGGTTTATATACCGGCTTGTTGTACTGATCGTTAAATCAAGAGGTAAATGCCGATGGCCGAAAATGTAATAATCATGATGCTGTTTTTTCTCCACATCAGAACAGTACACCCAGAGGTATTCATTTTCAGGACCTTCGAATTTTTCTTCGTTCTTCAGATTGCTGATTCGGCTTTTACGCGACCAGAGGTTTGCAATGCTTATGCCAAGATTTGGATGAAGGCGTGCAAAGAGCCATTGACAGATGCTGCTGTTGAAAAACTTTTTGATGAACTTGTAGGTATTGTCTCCCGGGCCGAGTCCGTCACCATGACCGATCAACAGTTTCTGGCTGCCTACAATTAATTCCTGCGGATCACGGTAAACCGGGATACCTAATTCTGTAGGGAAGTAATCAAACATCCACATGTCGTGATTACCGGTAAAAAAGAAGATGGGGATTCCGGCATCGCGAAGTTCAGCGAGCTTACCCTGGAACCGGATAAATCCTTTGGGAATAGTATGTCGGTATTCAAACCAGAAATCAAAGATGTCTCCCATGAGGTAGATGGAGTGTGCTTCCTGTTTAATGGAGTCCAGCCACTGGATCACGCGTTTCTCACGTTTCAGGCTTTCTTCATAGTTGGGTACACCCAGGTGGAAATCTGAAGCGAAGAAAATCTTCTTGTTGTTGAGGGAGTTGATTTGAATTGGTTTCTTCATTTTAACCGCAGAGAACGCTGAGCAATTCCTATTTATAAAAAAACTCAGGCGTATTAACGCCTGAGTTCAAAAATAACAGAATATTCAAAGATTAATTGTTGATGAGTTCATCCGGCTTTTCACCTTCCAGTGATGGTCTGGTGTCTACACCCGGTTGCTCACTCTCTTGTTGTTTCTTCTCATACTTACCCTGGCCGTTGGTGAACTGCTGGTAAGTTGTCAGCTTTTCAAATGGACGCTTTCCGATTAACCTTTCCAGGTCAGCCTGGAACAGGATCTCTTTCTCCAGCAATTCCTGGGCAATTACTTCCAGGTGCGTACGGTGCTTGGAGAGCAACGCTTTTGTGCGCTCATAAGCCTCATCAATGATCCGCTTAACTTCTTTATCGATTTTCTCTGCAGTGGCTTCCGAGTACGGCTTCTGGAATGAATAATCGGATGCCTTTGAATCGAAGAAAGACATATTTCCGATCTCTTTGTTCATACCGTAGATGGATACAATGCTGTACGCCATTTTGGTGATACGTTCCAGATCGCTTAATGCTCCGGTCGAAATTTTTCCGAAGATGATGTCCTCTGCTGCGCGGCCTCCAAAGGCCATACACATTTCGTCTACCATCTGCTCAGTTTGATAGAGGAATTGTTCTTTTGGTAAATACTGTGCATAACCCAGCGCAGCTACACCACGCGGAACGATACTTACCTTTACCAGTGGATCTGCATGTTCAAGGAACCAGCCAGCTACGGCATGGCCTGCTTCATGGTAGGCAACAATTTTCTTTTCTTCAGGAGATATGATTTTAGTTTTCTTTTCAAGACCACCGATCACGCGATCAATAGCATCCTGAAAATCCTGCATGTCTACGGCTTTCTTGTCTCTCCGGGCAGCGATCAATGCCGCTTCATTACACACGTTGGCTATTTCTGCTCCGGCAAAACCAGGAGTCTGTGCTGATAATTTCTTGGCATCAACAGTAGGATCAAGCTTGATTGGTTTCAGGTGTACCTTGAAGATCGCTTCCCGACCTACGATATCCGGCTTGTCGATACTGATCTGTCTATCGAAACGACCCGGACGAAGTAATGCAGAGTCCAATACATCCGGGCGGTTTGTAGCGGCCAGAATAATAACACCTGAATCGGTAGCAAAACCATCCATCTCTACCAGCAGCGAGTTCAATGTATTCTCACGTTCATCGTTTGCTCCGGGTAACTGACCCCGGCCACGTGAACGACCTATCGCGTCAATCTCATCAATAAAAACAATACACGGTGCTTTCTCTTTAGCTTGTTTGAACAGGTCACGCACACGCGCAGCACCCACCCCCACAAACATCTCAACGAAGTCAGAACCTGACAGGGAGAAGAACGGTACAGCGGCTTCACCTGCCACGGCTTTAGCTAAAAGTGTTTTACCGGTTCCGGGAGGGCCAACCAATAAAGCACCCTTGGGAATTTTTCCACCGAGTTTGGTGAACTTACCGGGTGTCTTTAAGAAGTCCACGATCTCTTTTACTTCTTCTTTCGCTTCTTCCAGTCCGGCCACATCAGAGAAGGTGATCTTTACTTTATTCTCAGCATCAAAGAGTGCTGCTTTTGATTTACCAATGTTGAAGATCTGTCCACCGGGACCGGCACCGCCCGTCATTCTGCGCATGAGCATCCAGAAGCCGAACAACAAAAGGAACAGTAAGCCCCAGTTTACAAACTGTGATATGTAATCACCGCGTTCTTCAGGTTTATATTCCGGCTTGTTGCCTTTCTGTTTGTCGAGGTAATCATTGAACTCCTTATCAAAAATTCCAGGGTCAACTACCTTCATCACGAAGTGTGGACCTGAAGAACTTGAGCCGCCCCAGCCTTCCTTAATATCCTGTTTATACTTGGCATTTTTCAATGCCTCTGGCTTCAGGGTTATTTCAACAAACTTTTGATTCTGAACCAATACAACTTTCTGTACGTCCCCGCTCTCCAGCATTTGATTGAATTTATCTCGCGTGATCTCCTCCGCACTATTGGTTTGATTGAAGATCATCACACCAAAAATGACAGCGATCGTGGCCAGGATTATCCAGATCTGATAGTTTCCACGGGGCGGTTTATTGGGAAGCAGTGGTTTATTCTCTTTATTCTTGTCAGCCATTTCTATTTTTTAACAGTCCAATTTTAAAATATCAAAACAATAACGTGGTTAAAGGTATTTAGTTCTGATGATCACCTACTTCGGTTATATCAGCATCGCCCCAAAGCCTTTCCAGGGCATAAAATTCTCTGCGATCTTTTCGGAAAACATGTGCTACCACATCCGTATAGTCGAGAAGCATCCATTCTTTATTGTTTTTACCTTCAACATGCCATGGATTTTCTTTCAGGGTCTTGAATACTTCTTCGTCAATAGAATCAGCTATAGCATCCAGTTGTTTGTCAGAATTCCCGGAACAAACTACGAAGAAATCGGCCACAGCATTCTTTACCTTTCTGAGGTCCATTACAACGATGTCAGCTGCTTTTTTCTCCTGCATCCCCTTCACAATTGCTTCACTGAGCTTTTCGGAACTGACACCCTTCCTTTTTTTGGCCATTAAACTATCTTCGTTTTTAGATTAACCCTCAAAACTACGCAAAATACCTTGTATAAAATCCCTGCCAGTACCCTTTTCATGGGTAAAAACCTTGTTTTTGTGCCGGAATGTCATTCTACAAATACACTCGCGCTGCAACTCTGCCAGCAATCAGCAACTTCGGAGGGTACAATGGTAATTACGGATAATCAAACGCAGGGAAAAGGCCAGCGCGGTAACTCCTGGGAAGCGAAACCAGGTCAAAATCTGACGTTCTCTGTCATTCTTAAGCCTACTTTCTTAAAAGCGTCAGAGCAATTTCAGCTGAACCGCTCAGTTTCACTCGGTCTTTATGATTTCTTATGCGAAAAATTCGGAGCCTGGGTAAAAATCAAATGGCCAAATGACATGATCGTACAAAATAAAAAGGTCTGCGGTATACTGATCGAGAATATTATACAGGGTAGTGTAATAGAATGGTCAGTGGTGGGAATCGGATTGAATGTGAATCAGACATCGTTCGGATCAGAGCGGGCAGGCTCCCTGCAGATGTTTACCCAGGCTGATCATGACCTTGATCAGGAATTAAGCAACTTGCTGAGTTGTATTGAAGTGCGTTACCTTGCCCTTCGTCAGGGAAAGACCGAACAAATAAACAAGGACTATAAGCAGGCTTTACTGGGAATAGATGAAAAGCGAAAATTCAGACTGCAACATCACGAAGTGGAGGGGATAATACGAGGTGTTGATACCGTGGGCCGGCTGATGCTTCAAACCCTGGAAGGTGATCAGGTTTTCGATATTAAAGAGATTGAGTTTGTGTACTGATGAAAAATATTTTTGAAGAGCAGAGCCGCATTGTTATCACGTGCAACAAAAGACTTGCTCCGTTTCTGGAGCAGGAAGTTGTTGCATTGGGTTTTATACCCGAACGTACTTTTCAAACCGGAGTGGAGCTGAAGGGTACGATGCGGGATTGTATAAGACTGAATCTGAATTTACGTTGTGCGAGCCAGGTTCATTATTCTTTAAAATCTTTTCGGGTTGATAACCCCAATGCATTGTACCGTGTATTGGTGACCATTCCCTGGGAAAAGATCATTCCGGCTGATGGCTATTTTTCAGTGACCAGCAACGTCAATCATCCCACCATCAACAATGAAATGTTTGTTAATGTAAAGGTGAAGGATGCTATTGCCGACAAGTTTGTGCGGGAAACTTCGAAACGACCTAACTCAGGCCCGGAGCTTAATCATACAGTAATTCACTTGTATTGGAATGATGATCGTGCAGAGATTTTTATTGATACGTCTGGTGAAACACTAGCGAAGCATGGTTATCGCAAAATACCCGGTAAAGCTCCCATGCTTGAAGCCTTGGCGGCAGCTAGCGTGATGGCTACGAAATGGGATAAGAAATCTCCGTTTATAAATCCGATGTGTGGTTCGGGAACGGTGGCGATTGAAGCTGCGCTGATGGCCACCAACCGAATGCCGGGTTTGTTTCGTAAGAACTATGCCTTCATGCATGTGCTGGGATATGATGAAGGTTTCTATACAGCTGAGCAGAAAAAACTCCAGGACCAGGTAAACGAAGTGCCAGGACTATTGATTGTGGCAACCGATATAAAGGATGACGCGATCAACATTTCAAAAGTAAATGCCGGTGTCGCTGGTGTTGAAAAGCTCATTCAGTTTGGTGTAGGTGATTTTGAACTCACGTCAGTACCGGAAGATAAAGCGGGTGTGGTGTATTTCAATCCCGAATATGGTGAACGATTGGGTGAAGAAAAGGAACTGGAAGAAACCTATGCACGGATTGGTGACTTTATGAAAAAGCAGTGCAAGGGATATACCGGTTATATTTTTACCGGCAACCTGGAGCTGGCCAAGAAAATCGGGTTGAAAGCAAGTCGTAGAATTGAATTCTACAATGCCAAGCTAGACTGTCGGCTACTGGAGTATGAATTGTATTCAGGCACGCGCAGAAAAGAACTAACCGTTAATCAAATATCCTGATTTCTTCATATCCCGGTTCACGTTATCAACAGAAGGTTTTTTATTTTACGCGCCAATCTGATTTATGATTGCTATCACTGCTCTTTCATTCGGTTACACTCCGGCAACGTCATTGCGTTTTCCGGATTTCCAATTGAACCGGGGCGAGCACGGTTTGCTTTTGGGAGAATCAGGAAGCGGTAAAACAACCTTGCTTCACCTGATAGGAGGTCTGCTCCGAAATTATAAGGGCTCGGTAAAGATCAATGATGCTGAGCTGAATTCCTTTTCCGAAGCTTCGCTGGATAAGTTCCGTGGACAAAAGATCGGTTTTATTTTTCAACGCAATCACCTCATCAGTGCACTGTCGGTAGAACAGAATATCATGATGTCTCCTTATCTGGCGGGACTGAGCATTGACGAAGAACGCATCGAACAGGTGCTGAGCAGCCTGGGGCTTGCTGAAAAAAGAAAAAGTAAGGTAACACAACTTAGCCAGGGTCAGGCGCAACGCGTGGCTATTGCACGCGCAGTGCTGAATAAACCCGCTATTATACTGGCCGATGAGCCGACCTCAGCATTGGACGATAAAAACTGCGATCGTGTAATTCATTTACTGATGGAGGTGGCGCAGCAGAATCAATCTACCCTGGTAGTGGCCACACACGATCAGCGTCTCAAGAACAGGATATCAAATCAAATTGCACTGTAGCTAACGTCAAACTTTAAACTTTACGCTTGAATCTTTTCACCCTCGTCTGGAATTACCTGAAAGCCCGGCCGCTGAACACAGCGATCAACATTGTGCTATTGTCGCTGGGTATCGGAGTGATTACCCTATTGCTGCTTTTCAATAAACAACTGGAGCAGAAGATAACCGAGAACGCTAGGGGTATAGACCTGGTGGTTGGAGCAAAAGGGAGTCCGTTGCAGTTGATTCTGTGTAATATCTTTCATGTTGATTTTCCTACCGGTAATATCAAACTGGCTGAAGCGGAGAAGATCTCAAAAAACAGACTGATCAAAAAAGCCATTCCACTGGCGCTGGGTGATAGTTATCAATCCTACCGGATCATCGGGACTACTAAAGCTTACGCTGACCTTTATCAGGGTGAAGTGGCATCCGGAGACTGGTGGAAGCAGGATCTCGAAGTGACTATAGGGGCTACGGTGGCCGAATTAACCGGACTTAAAATCGGAGATACCTTTGCCAGTGCACACGGTCTTACTGAAGGCGGTCACGCACACAACGATCATCAATATGTGGTGAAAGGTATTTTCAAACGAACGAATACCGTCCTTGATAATCTGATTCTTACGCGTGTTGAAAGTGTATGGGAAATGCATGAAGAAGGCGAGGAGCATCACGAAGAGGAACATCATCACACAGCGGATACTGCGTTTGTTCCGTCACCGTTAGTACCTTCCATACCTAAAGGAGATTCTGTGAAGGAAATTACGTCCATGCTCATACAATACCGCTCCCCTATGGGGGCTATTCAGTTACCGCGTATGGTCAACGCGCAAAGTAGTCTGCAGGCTGCTTCACCGGCTTTTGAAACAGCGCGGTTGTTTTCTATTCTGGGTGTGGGTGTGGATATTTTAATGGCCTTTGCCTACGTGCTGATCATCATTTCAGGTTTAAGTATTTTTATTGCACTCTATAATTCATTGAAAGAAAGAAGGTATGATATGGCTATTATGCGATCTATGGGAGCCACACGTTCTAAACTTCTCGTATCCATACTTTTGGAAGGTGGTATTCTGACACTGATCGGTTGTGTTACCGGTTTATTAATAGGACATGGTGTTTTGGTGCTTTTATCCGGAATGGTAGAAGAAACGCAGAAAGCGGGGATAAGCGGACTTGTTTTCTATCCGCAGGAGTGGATAATTTTGGGCGGAAGTTTGTTACTGGGTTTGTTATGTGCCATTATACCTGCGATACAAGCGTATCGGACAGATATTTCGAAGGTGTTGGCCGGGAACTGATGGAGAATTGGAAGATTGAAAAATTAGCGGATTGAAAAATTTGAATATGAAAGTAATTGGAATAATAGTCGCGTTGATGGTGGTAATGACGGTAGGGTTTGCGCAGACCAAGACAGACACCTGGGATACATTTGCTAAAACAAAATTCGAACCCAAGTATTACGAAAAACTGGGTGAGTATCTTTTTTATCCCAGCTTTCCGGCTGATCTGAAAGCCCTGGAGGGTAAGGAAATAACGATGCAGGGTTTTTATGTTCCCTTTGCTCCGGAGGATGGCGACTACATAATCATTTCCAAATATCCGATGAGCCAGTGTTTCTTTTGTGGTGGAGGTGGACCGGAGTCAATAGCCGAGGTGAACTTTGCCAAAGAGCAAACCAAGTTTCAGGTTGATGACCTGATCACGGTAAAAGGAAAACTAAAACTGAATGCCGATAATATCGATCACGTTAATTTTATCCTGACCGATGCCGTGTTAATTAAGTAACAGATCTCAATCTTTGTATTTTCTAATCTTTCAATTCATAATCTTTCAATCTTAAAAATAAACCTCATGAAAAGAAAAGCATCAGCCGTTTGGAACGGTTCCGGTAAAGAAGGCAGCGGACATCTGACAACAGCCTCAACAGTACTGAATAAAACACAGTATTCTTTTAATTCCCGTTTTGCTGAAGGCGTGGGCACAAATCCCGAAGAGCTGGTAGCGGCTGCTCACTCCGGTTGTTTTGCTATGAAACTCAGTTTTGTTTTAGGTGAAGCCGGGTTTCAGCCTGAACAGCTGTCGGTAGATTGCATCATCACATTTGAGAACGGATCGATCACCGAATCACATCTGGTATTGAAAGCCAAGGTGCCGGGTATTACAAAAGAAAAATTTGATGCATGCGCGGCTGATGCCAAGGCGAACTGCCCGATATCGCAGCTGCTGAAAACAAACATTACCCTGGAAGCTTCTCTGGTTTAATGTTTTTATATGTATTTTAAAAGGGGAGGTAATACCTCCCTTTTTTTATGCGCTTATCGGAGTGTAAATTTCGTATATGAAAATTCTGCAGACGGAACGGCTCATCCTTCGGGAGTTTACATCGCATGATGCCGGCTTCGTGCTCGAACTGCTGAACACTCCGGCATGGCTGCAGTTCATTGGTGACCGCGGTGTCCGGAATCTGAATGATGCGCAACAATACATTCAGAATAAATTTATATCCAGTTATCAGACGCTGGGATTTGGTCTATACCTTATTGAACGAAAACCAAATGGTGTACCCATTGGAGCTTGCGGACTTATCAAACGTGAGTATCTGGAAGATGTGGATATAGGTTTTGCGCTTCTTCCGGAATACATCAACCAGGGTTATGCGTTTGAGGCTTCTTCAGCCGTGTTGAATTACGCACGCAGCCTTAAGTTTCCGCGTCTGGTTGCTATTACTATGGTAAACAATACCAGTTCCATTCATCTCCTGACAAAACTTGGGCTTACTTTTGAAAGGATGATCAAAGTGCCGCTGGAAGATGAAGAGCTTAAATTATTTAAGATTGACTTTACTTAAAATACGATGTCAGTAAAATTAACGAGTGATTCGATTCAGGTATCTGAATCCATAGGTTCGGTTTCATGCGAGGTTATGGAGCCGCCTTCCATGCGGGCCATGCTGGTATTTGCACATGGTGCAGGAGCTGGTATGAATCATCCGTTCATGGTAAAAGTTTCTGCGGCACTGGCTGAGGCAAGTGTAGGAACCATCCGGTTTAATTTTCCTTATATGGAACAAAAGAAGAAACGCCCGGATGTTGCCCCTGTAGCCGAGAAAACGGTTTCAGCTTTACTTGATTTTGCCGCTGCAACGTTTAAGGATACACCGCTTTTTGCTGGAGGAAAATCTTTTGGTGGCCGGATGACATCACAGTTATTGTCGAAAGAAAATACATTTACGCTGAAGGGAATAGTGTTCTTCGGTTTCCCGTTACATCCGGCTGGTAAACCATCCATTGATCGTGCGGAACATTTGCATAAAATTCAATTACCAATGTTATTTCTGCAGGGCACCCGTGATGCTTTAGCTGTAATGAATCTCATGGAGCCCCTTTGTAATACTATTCCTATCGCAACGCTCACCAAATTTGAAGGAGCTGATCATGCTTTTCATGTGCCCCGGAAAGATCTTATTCCGTTGCTGGCACAGGAAGCCAGTGAATGGATGATTGCACGTTTATAAATAACTGCCATAAAAAGAGAAATGGCTCCTACCGCCTGCAGGAGCCATTTCGTAACCTAACCCTAACCTAATATAACCTCAATTTTAGCCTACAACTTTTTCAAGTTCATCAATTCTGTTTTGTGCCTCCGTCTTACCAAGTGATAACGAAAGTTTATACAGTTCTAGTGCCTCACGTTGAGTTTCTTTTTTCTTCTTCGGAGCGAACTTAGTTCTTGATGCTGCTGTTTCCAGTGCTTCGGCCTGAGCATAATACATGTCAGCCTGCGTTTTGTTCGCCTGGAAATTGATCTCTACTACTTTCTGTTCGAGACCGGCAACATCCTGCTCTCTCATCTTGATGACTTCATCACGAACTACCAGTACAGAGTCTCTCTGCGTTACATTTTTTGCCAGAGCCTGGTTTTCACCACGCATCTTTTCAATTTCAGTTTGTAATGCAGCAATCTGTTGTGTGCTCAATTCAAGGTCTGCTTTCAGACGCTTGATTGTAGCTTTACCGGAATTGCTTTGCGCTGTTTTCAGCGAACTTTCCAGTTGTGCAATTTTAGCTTCGGTCTTTTTTACGTGGTCATTAATATTCTTCAAACGGCTGGAATAATCAGCATACGAAGTTCCCTCTACTACATCAGTACGAAGCAATTGCCGGCTGGCATCGATAGAGTCGATCAGTACACCAACTTCTTCCAATGTCTGGGCAGTCTGCTGACTCATCTGCAGTTCGGTACGGAGTGAATCAACTCTAGATTGAAGCGCCTGCTTTTCTTTTGTATCACAACTCCAGAGCATGCCAATTACAGGCAAACCGAGAATAATTATTTTTTTGATCATAGCCTTAAATAGTTTTTGTTATGACTACCTCTCTTGAAAATCTTATGCAAGATTCCCATGGACACCGTACCCTACCATCGAATTGTCATAAACCGGGGATGAACAGCAGATATCGGAGATTAAAGGCAAACCTCACTTTTACAGTAAAAACTTAATGTGTGTACAAATTCCACAACTTGCGTATGGATGGGGATGAGAAACAGTGTTTATTTGTCACCGGATTTCGAATTTCATGAGTGAACTCGATTTTTTAACGGCCTTTTTTATTTTTGTTTTTCTAACCCCCGGTCCATGATCCGATTAGTGTGGCTTGCTCTCCTGATGGTATTTACCTTCCCTGCCTTTTCACAGTTTAAAAATATCCGGGTAAATACCGGAGCTACAGGTAATACTCATGATCCGGGTATTGCTATCAACCCCAAAAATCCGAAGAACATCGTGGTGGTGTCATCTCCGGATCAGGTTTTCTCAACACTCGATGCCGGAGCCACCTGGCAAACAGCAAAGTTGAGTTCACCTTGGGGTATTTATGGTGGTGTTACGCTCGTGGCCGACAATAAAGGTGATTTCTATGTGCTGTACCTGTCGGATGAAAGTGGGGAAGGTCTCAAAAATGAGAAATCCCTAGACTATGTGGTTTGCCAGATTTCAAGAGATGGTGGTATAACCTGGGATGCAGCAACAACCGTTGCTTATGCACCAGGCAAGGATCAGCTCGGAATCGGAGCGGTGATTGACGGCAAAGATAACCTCCATGTAGCCTGGACTCAGTTGGATAAGTATAACAGCACAGATGAGAATTGCACTTCGGTGATCATGTACAGCCGCTCGTCCAATGGAAAGAAATGGGAGGTCCCGTTTCAATTATCACAGGCGCCCGGACATTGCAAAGACGACAATATTGTGATGGGTGCGCAGCCTGCCGGAAGTAATGATGGAAAACTTTTCTTTGTGGTATGGGCCAATCAAAACAAGGTCTTTCTCGACCGGTCGTTTAATTCAGGTTCAATGTGGTTGCGAAATGATATCGGAATTTTCGATGATCCCGGTAGCTGGAAATTCAATGTTCCGGGTCATGATCAAAGCAATGGATTGCCCCGGTTTGTTATGGATCGCAGCAAAAGCAATATGCAGGGGGCTTTGTATATGGTGTGGGCAGATCAGCGAAAGGGCGCAGATGATACGGACGTCTGGCTGATACGCTCGACCAACATGGGCGATAACTGGGGAAATACAATCCGGGTGAATGATGATGAGCCGGGTAAACATCAATACCTGCCGGCTATGACATTGGATCAGGCTACCGGATACTTATACGTTGTCTACTATGACCGTAGAAGTTATGATGACAACCAAACAGATGTGTACCTGGCGTATTCCATTGATGCCGGACTCACATTTAAGAATGTAAAGATCAGTGAAGCGCCATTCACTCCCGATGCATCTGTTCCTTTCGGAGATCATATCACTGTCACGGCTTATAAAGGAGTAATAACACCCGTGTGGATACGGACCGATGATGGAAAAACCAGTGTAATGACAACGGTCATCAATTACACTGACCTGGCTCCTCCGGCTAAAAAACCCTAGAGCTTAACAGTTTTTACTGTCTACATCGCATGCCTCTGCTTCGGGGGTTTGTGTTCCGATCTCGAGGAATGCTTTCATGAAGGTTTCGGAAGACTGCGCACCTGAAACGCCATACTTATTATTAAGGATGTAGAACGGAACGCCACTGATACCAAGCTTGTACATTTCCTGCTCGGCTAACGCCACCTGTACCAAACTGTTTTCATCTGAAAGTGCACCTTCTGCATCTACGCGGTCAAGGCCGGCATCAACAGCGACATCAATCAGATTTTTATCCTGGCTCAGGTCTACGCCATCGGTAAAATAGGCCTTGAAGAAGGCTTCCATCACCGGAAGCTGTTTTCCTTTTTCATGCGCCAGCTGAATCAAAGCATGAGCTTTACGGGTATTGGGTGACGTGATCTGTTTTTCGAAATCAAAGGTCAATCCTTCCGCAGCGGCAACCTGAATTACACGCCCGGTTAGTTGATCATATCGTTCCTCACCACCGAATTTCTCGGTCAGGTATTCTTTGTGATTCAATCCTCCAGCCGGCATCTGGGGATTCAGTTCGAAAGGGTGGTATTCAATCTCGAATTCGTACGAATCTTTGAGGTTATCAATGGCTTTTTCAAGCCTGCGTTTCCCGATATAACACCACGGACAAACTACATCCGAAACTACATCCACCTTGATCTTTGGCTTGCTCATACCGCTCCTGTTCTTGTTTTTGGTTAATGAAAGTCTACCCTTAACAGACGCCTCTTTCTTATAGTTCAGGGATTGATCGGCCTTGGGCGGAAATGTCAGTGCTACTACGTTTGCAATGCCTGTAACTAAGCTTTGGGTCATTAAGCCTAAGCCCCAGGCTCTAACACCTGAATTATTCGAACCTTTATAGTATTTTTGTGGCCTGCCTGGCAAAAGGCAGTTCCAGTTAAGAAAATCATACCAAAATGACCGTAGACGAAAAACTCAAATTCAAGGTAAAAGACCTTTCCCTCGCAGCTTGGGGACGTAAGGAAATCAAGTTAGCAGAAGCTGAAATGCCTGGTTTAATGGCCACCCGTGAGGAGTTCGGCAAGCAAAAACCGTTAAAAGGAGCCCGGATTGCAGGATGTCTTCACATGACCATCCAAACCGCTGTGCTCATTGAAACCCTGGTTGAACTGGGCGCAGAAGTATCCTGGTCATCCTGTAACATCTTTTCGACACAGGATCATGCTGCGGCTGCTATTGCTGCTGCCGGAATTCCCGTGTTTGCCTGGAAGGGTATGAATGAAAAGGAATTTGACTGGTGTATTGAACAGACGTTGTATGCCTTTAAAGATGGCAAACCTTTGAATATGATCCTCGATGACGGAGGTGACCTTACCAACATGGTATTGGATCGCAATCCGGAATTGATCGCAGGTATTAAAGGTATCTCTGAAGAAACAACAACAGGGGTTCACCGTCTGATTGAACGTATGCAAAATGGTAAACTTCCATTGCCTGCGATCAACATCAACGATTCGGTAACGAAATCAAAATTTGACAATAAATACGGCTGTAAAGAATCATTAGTAGATGCGATCCGCAGAGCTACCGATGTGATGATGGCCGGTAAAGTAGCGGTGGTTGCCGGATATGGTGATGTGGGTAAAGGATCCGCAGCTTCTCTGCGTGGAGCGGGTGCTCGCGTGATCGTAACTGAAATCGATCCGATCTGTGCGCTTCAGGCTGCTATGGATGGATTTGCGGTGAAGAAAATGGATGATGCCGTGAAAGATGCTGATATCATTGTTACCGCTACTGGTAACTTCGGTATTGTGCTAGGTCGTCACTTCGAATCAATGAAAGACAAAGCGATTGTGTGTAACATCGGTCACTTTGATAATGAAATTGATGTAGCCTGGCTGAACAAGAATGCGGCTTCTAAAGATGAAGTTAAACCTCAGGTTGATTTGTATACACTGAAGAATGGCCGTCAGGTTATTCTGCTCGCAGAAGGACGTTTGGTGAATTTAGGTTGTGCTACAGGCCACCCTTCATTTGTAATGTCCAACTCATTCACCAACCAGACGCTGGCACAACTTGAACTTTGGACTAATACAGACAAGTATGAAAACAAAGTGTACATGTTGCCTAAGCACCTGGATGAAAAAGTGGCCCGTCTTCACCTGAAGAAGATCGGTGTTGAGCTGGAACAGTTAACTGCTGATCAGGCCAAATACATTGGTGTTGAAGTAGCAGGTCCGTTCAAACCGGATTACTACAGATATTAATATCAGTAAGATCATAACGAAAGCCCTGACGGTATCCGTCAGGGTTTTTTGCTTTAAAGCCTGTTCGCTGGGTCGCTGCTATTGCCGGCTGACTGGCCGGATAGTTGTAGTATCCGTTTTATATCTTTACACGCGAAATAAAACTGCTATGAAACCACTGACCTATCTGCTGTTATTCTTTTTTGTTATCCTGACTGGTTTTGCACCAACCCATCAGAGCGATAACGTAGAGTTCTCCTGCATGAAAACGCATAAGGCGTCCAACACCTGTCACTTCAATTTTAAAGTTGACGGTGCAAAATTCCGCTACGTTGACATCGGTTGTAAATTCAGCAAGAAGCAGGAGGAGCTCATCAAGAAAGCTAAAGAAGGTACGGTAGCCCTTTCAAAGGATTGGAAGATCGAATGCCCGGAACCGAAGGAGAAGAAAGAGGGAGCGGGATTTTAGTTTTACGACAAATCGATTACGTTAATCGTTATCCGTTATTCGGGGAAGTGATTTTGTGTGCAGGGTTAGCAATCACACTCAGACCCTGCACTCACGATTAACAAATAACGAATAACGCCTGCCTGCCGGCAGGCAGGACTAATGCCCCATCTGCATACGCTTTTTAAATAAAGGCTTTAGAATAGCGCGATCCAGCAGTATCCATCCGAGCACCAGGTTCAGACAAATGATAATGTTGACCATGAGCTTGCCATCAAACTCGAAAGAGGGTAGTGGTTGCTGAATGTATTCCTGTACATACTGCTGTGGTGCTTCTAACGGTTTGGGCACTTCTATTTTATTCAGGTCGATAACAGACGTTGTATTGTCAAACATGCCGGTGGATACCATCAGCGCAGCCAGTATCGCCACAACGAAAACCCCTGTCAGTAGCAATAATCCGTTCCGGATAGAGAGTGAGGAAGTACGGGGATACTGATCCAGTTTCAGCATCACCTGTTGTGTGAAATTTTTTGAAGGTTGCTCCAGGTTATTACCTGCGAGTAGTTGATGCAAGGTTCGCAGTGTTTCCAGGCGTGCTTTTAATACAGGGTTCTGTTGGAACTGCTGCTCCAGACTTTCCTTCTCAGCACCACGTAAACTGCCATCCAGGTAGTCCAGTAGTTTTTCTTCAAGCTCGGGGGATATTTTTTCCATATCGTTACAGCATTAATGCTTCATGATTTAATAATGTTTTCAATTCTTCTGCCAGTCTCAGGCGTGCGCGGTGAATTCTCACCTTAACTGTATTGGCCTGTGTTCCGGTAATTTCGGCAATTTCTTCCAGTGAAAGTTCTTCCAGGTAAAATAGGGAAAGGGCTGTGCGGTCGGCTTCATTCAACTTAGCCAGGGCCTGCCGTAAAAACCTTTTCTGATCCGATTTCTCTAATATGCTTTCGCCTTCCTGGCTATAGGCTACTACCGTTTTTTCAATATCCTGAAATTGCTGCCTGCTCTTGCGTTTGTAGCTGATGGCTGTATTAAAGACGATCCTGAACAGCCATGTTGAAAACTTCGACTGCCGGTTAAATCCTGCGAGGTGATGGTAGGCTTTAATGAAGGCATCTTGTGCAGCCTCTTCTGCCTCTCCGCGGTTTTGCAGGATCTTATAGGCGATGGTGAAAGCATAGCTTTTATGCTTGTCTACCAGACTGGCATACGCCTGCTGATCACCGGCAAGAACCCTGTCGAGTATATAATGGTCCGGATCGTTCGTCATGACAGCGCTTGGACGCGCATTATATAAAGGAAGTTACAGGTTCAGATTCTATTTTTTCATTCTATTTTCAGTATCCTATTATAAAGGACTACCTGCAACTGACCCGTGTAGGAGAAAGTTTAGACAGGATTCTAAAAAAACTTTTCCAACTCCTGTAACCTGCTGGACATGGGGTAGCGTCAAAGGGGCATAATTAAACAATAACAACTATGGAACCGGAAGTTTTAGGAGTAATGATCCCCATTATAACGATTATAGGTGCATTTGTTACAGCCATATATCTCCGCAGATTTGAAAATGCCGAGCGGATGGCCATGATTGAAAAAGGGGTTAGTGCCGAATTATTTGCCAGCATAAAAAAGCCCCGTAACACTTCTGCCTCGTTACGTGCCTCGCTGTTGCTCATCGGAGCGGGTATTGGAATCCTCATGGGGTACTTTCTTAACTATAGTTATGGTATGGATGAGGTTGGTTATTTCTCCATGCTTTTCATATTTGGAGGTATTGGCCTGGGATTAGCCTATATTATTGAAGAGAAAAAAGCGGCCCGAGAAAAAGTATAAAGATGATTCAATCAGACAACAAAAGCCGTCTTCTCCAGGACGGCTTTGTTGTTTACACGAATTGTCAGTGGAATTTTATACCCTTTATGGATGTATGCTGTAGAATAATTCAGCAGTCAATTTTTTACATCAAAAATCAATTCTTCGCTAACGTATTGGTGAGCAATGCCTTGTTCAATCTTCTTTATTCTGGCACAACTTCAGTTGTTCATGAATCAATTAAAATTCATGTTCAATCAAAAACCAATTAAAACCATGAAAAGAATCATGTTCATGCTCGTAGCCCTGGTAGCCAGTGTTGCAGTACAGGCAAGTGTCGTTGGAATTAATGAAATGAAATCACAGGCTCAGGTTGCCCAGGACGACCGTGTGAAGATCAAGGCTGAAGAATTACCTGAAACTGTTAAAAAATCTCTGGAAGCTGAAGAGTACCGCGGCTGGCTCATCAGCTCTGCACACCATATCAAATCCAAAGATCAGTTTGAAATTGAATTGAAGAATGGTGCCGAAACTAAAACCGTGACATTCGACAAAGAAGGTAAGAAAGTAGGATAAGACCCCCTCAATACCTGTTTAGGTAGTTATAAAGAAAGCTGGAAGATATTCCGGCTTTCTTTTTTATTTTCAACCCTTGTATGACCTCGATCCTGATTATTGAAGATGACCTTACCTTTTCCAGAATTCTGGAGGGGTTCCTGACCAAGAAAGGATTTTCTATTGTTACCGAACATAAGGGTAAGGATGGCTTGAAAACCTTTTCCGGTAAATCTTTTGACCTTGTGTTGCTGGATTACCGGTTACCGGATCTCAGCGGTATGGAAATTCTTGAACAACTGAAAGCATCCAATGCTGCTGTACCCGTGATTATCATGACCAGCTTCAATGATATCCGAACAGCCGTAAAGGCAATCAAAACAGGGGCCTTTGAATACATTACCAAGCCCGTTAATCCAGATGAGTTGCTGATGGTGGTACAACAGGCGCTGAAGAAAGAGAAAACACCAGCCACAAAACCCGACAAAGAAGCACCTGCCTTTGTAAAAGGTAAAAGTGAGGCTTCCGAACAGCTTCATAAATATATCCAGTTGGTGGCGCCAACCGATATGTCGGTGATCATTGAAGGCGAAAGCGGAACCGGCAAGGAGAATGTAGCCAGAACTATCCACCAGCAGAGCAACCGCGCGAAAGCACCTTTTGTAGCGGTGGATTGCGGTGCACTTTCAAAAGATCTTGCGGCCAGTGAATTATTTGGTCATGTCAAAGGAGCATTTACCGGTGCCATGAACGACAAGACCGGCCAGTTTGAAGCTGCTGACGGGGGAACACTCTTTCTGGATGAAGTAGGAAATTTGTCATACGAAGTTCAGATCAAATTACTCCGGGCGATCCAGGAACGGATCATTCAGCCGGTAGGAAGTAATAAGGAAATTAAGGTAGATGTCCGCATCATTACGGCCACCAATGATGATCTGACGGAAAGCGTGAAGAAAGGCAGCTTTCGGGAAGATCTCTATCACCGGTTAAATGAATTCAAGATGTCCGTACCCCCGCTTCGCGAACGCAAAACTGACTTCGAGGAATTTCTTAATTTCTTCCGTACCGCAGCAAACAAGGAATTGGATCGTCAGGTAACAGGGTTCAGCAGCGAGGTCATGAATATTCTTCAGACCTATGACTGGCCCGGCAATCTTCGTGAACTGAAAAATGTGGTAAAACGTGCTGTGCTTTTAACCACTACAAATACGATTGAGAAGGAATCACTACCCGTGGAGATGTTATCCAATGGTAAACCGTCAGATCAGGGTATAGTATCTTCACCGGCAGCACCCGTCTATGATCTGAAAGCGCTTCATGAATCACATGAACGCGAAACGATTATCCGTACCCTGCAGGAAGTTCGCTACAATAAATCCAAAGCAGCCCGGATGCTGAATATTGACCGGAAGACGCTCTACCTGAAAATGGAAAAGTACGGAATTGAATGACTTATTGAACCACGGCAATCCGGGCCGTTAACAACAGGGAGTTTATTTCATCGCGAAGGCCCAGCAGACGCTCAATCAGATACTGAAGATTTTCTCCCTGGTTAAGACGTTCTTCCATCGTACGGAGTTTTAACGATAAGGGGTTAGCTCCGATCTGCCCTACGCGCCCTGCCAGTTTATGCACAATTTCACGGATGGCTTTCGTGTTCATCTGGTTGATGTTTACCTCCAGATTCTCGAGGTCTTTCTCCGTTTCATCGACAAACTGTGTGATTACGGATTGAAATAACTGTTCATCACCCAGTGTCATTTCGCGCAGGGCGGTGAAATCCGTTTCAGGTAAATTACTTTCAGCATCATGATCATCAATATCAATTACCTGTAACAGTTCATGCTCACGGAAAGGTTTGGACAACACGATATCAAACCCTTCATCAATCAGTTGTTGTCTTTCCTGCTGAAACACATGGGCGGTCAGTGCAATGTAACGCACTGAGCGGCTATACTTTTGTTCCAGTGCCTGACGCAGTTCGATTCCATTGATCCGAGGCATCCGTATGTCCATCAGAATATGGGTTACAGCAGTATCAACCGACCGGCTTAATAATTTTTCAGATTCTGAAAATGTTTCGTGTTCCACTTCATGTTTGGAGAGAATAAGACTGCACAGGCGCAGGATCATGGTGTCATCATCCACAATAAGGATTTTGCCATGACGTTTCGTTAATCTTGGTGGAGTAGATACGGATGCTGGCAGAGGTTTGATCTCACCGGTCTTCTGCAGATGAAGGTAAACGGTAAAGGTTGATCCTATCCCTGTTTCGCTGGTTACGTCAAGCGAACCATCCTGCGCTTCGATCAATGACTTGGCAATGGTAAGTCCAAGGCCTGAGCCACCACCATAGTGCTGCGCGATCAATGCACTCGCTTGTTCAAACTGGTTGAAGATTTTTTTCAGATCCTCGGGTTTGATACCGATGCCGGTATCGGTGATTTCGAACGTAAGCGCAATGCTGTTATTTTCCTCTTCTTCTGTTTTTACCGTGAGGCGAACAAATCCTTTGGGTGTGAACTTCACTGCATTACCTAATAAATTATACAGGATCTGCCGGATGCGGAATGAATCTCCGATCAGGTTAATATCCTCTGCTGCGGTGATGTCAAGCAGGAATGACAGTTTCTTTTTTTCAGCCTGAACCCGGATAGCGGCATCGATTTCATCGATCAGGTCATATAATGCAAAAGGCTCCTGTGCCAGTGTAAAATTTCCCGAAGATAAACGACTATAGTCCAGTACCTCATTTACAATGTGCAGCAGGTGTTCAGAGGAACTGTAGATAGCATCTGCGGCTTCAGAATTTCTTCCGGACGTAAACTTGAGTTGCTCAGCAAAGCCCAGTATAGATTGCAGTGGCGTTCGTATCTCGTGGCTCATGTTGGCCAGAAAGCGTTGTTTTACCTGGCTTAACTCCTCGGCTTCATCGCGGGCGCGTTCGAGCTGCTCTTTGTAGTAATTGCTTTTGGTGATGTCAATCCAAATGAGGTATATCAATACAGCCGCAATCAGCACAAAACCAAGAAACAAAAAGCTGATGTCTGAAAGGCTGCGATTAAAAAGATCGCCTGCGCGCTGGTTATTCACACGCATACGGAGTAATTCTTCGTTCTCCACATCATGTAGTATGCCCAGCAGTTGATTAATGAACAAACTGTTGGCATGTATCAATTCGAGTTCGCGTTGCTGAAGTTCGTTGTTTCTGAATCGTTGATCATTCTCCAGATCGTGCATGATCCGCTCCACTTCAGCCAGTGCTTCGCTCGTTCGTGCAAAGGCCAAGGTGTCTACCACAACACTAAGTTCCTCCTGTACCTTAACGTGTGATTCGGGATTAGTTTCAGACTTCTTTTTTCCGAACAGCCGGCTGATAAACGAACGGTCGTCTTTTGTTTCCGTTGAGTCGGTCCAGTATGTAGTAACCGTTTTTTTCTGTGTGGATACAACGCTGGTATCCACCTGGCTTTGTTCAATAATAGTAGATACCGTATCGAGGCGATCAGAAAACTTTTGGTTATCGGATACTCTCGATTTTAGTTTCAGGTACGAGAAGAACAGTTTGTTTCTGTTTTGCAATATCTTCTTCATCGTAGACAGCCGCTGATACTGTGTGCTGTCCCAGGGCATATTCAGCAGGGAGTCGATCATTACATTGACTGCTTCCGACTGGCTCAGGAAAGAACTGTAAGATTTTCGTGGATTACGGATCGCTTCAGCGCGCTGCTGCTGATCGAGGGTGGTAATACCTTCGAAGACCTTATTCAGTACGCTGAGTTTTTGGTTGGGGTCGGAAAGCTGATCAACCGTTTCCAGCATCTTCCGGAAAGAAAGGTGAGTGATGCCAAAAGCCAGGATAATAGCAACCAGGGCCAGAAAGAATCCGGTTATTATTTTCCGCTTGACGGAGATAGTATTGTTTCGCTGGTTCTGCATCCGGCCCGAAAATTACAGATCATAAGTTACTACTATTGTGCCAATGCCTAATTCTGCCTGCTGATTTCAGGAATGAGCCAGCCGAATTTTCGATCTGTGGAATAATACCTCACCCAAATACCCAGGGGATGAGGGTTATGGATGCCAGAAGAATAATAAGGATAGACATCAGGTCAAGCAGGATACCGGCACGCATCATGTCCTGCATCCGGATATAGCCACTGGAAAATACAATCGCATTGGGTGGTGTAGCAATCGGAAACATAAAGCCAATGCTGGCACTTAATACCACCGGCATAGCCAGCAGAACTGGATTAGCTTCCAGGCCATTGGCAATACCAAAAATGACGGGAACAAAAATCTGTACCAGGGCTACGTTGCTCATGAGTTCAGATAATGCGACACCGGTAATGATGAGGATCCCCAGCAGCGCAACATTGAATGTACTTTGGGTGGCGATCCACGCACCAATGTGTTGAATGATGCCGGTGCGTTCCAGGCCTTCAGCAAGGCAGAGACCTCCTCCGAAAAGAATGAGGATGCCCCATTGCATTTGTTTGGTGTCCTTCCAGTCGAGTAAGAACTCTTTCTTTTGTGTGTTGACAGGTATAAGAAACATGAGTAGTCCGCCTGTCATAGCAACATTTGTATCATTGAGGATGTTGGCTGAAAACAGATAGGTGTTGAAGGCTTCCTGGAAGATCCAGAAGAATGATGTAAGACAAAATACAGTGAGCACTTTTTTTTCTTCGCTCGTTAATTTTCCCATCTCCGTTAATTTATCGGTTAGCAGCTGGTCGGATCCTTCAATCTTTGCCAGACGATTCGGGAAAAGTAATCGTGTAATCATCAGGTGCGTGAATACTAACAAAATGATGGCAACCGGTACACCCACGAGCATCCACTGACCGAACGCGATCTGCTGATTATAGAACTTTTCAAGCAAGCCTTTGAACACCACGTTGGGTGGTGTGCCGATGATGGTGCCAAGCCCGCCAAGACTTGAAGCATAGCCAATCATTAACATTAATCCCAAAGCAAAATTTCGTTCTGCTTTAGGTAGTTCATGTATGGTTTGTTTATTCTTCAGCAGGAGGTTGATCACCGATAATCCGATGGGCAACATCATCATCGCGGTAGCTGTATTGCTGATCCACATACTGATAAAACCGGTAGCGATCATGAACCCCAGGATGATTCCATTTCCGGATGTACCGGTGATACGAATCAGGTTCAGGGCAATGCGTTCATGGAGACGATGTTTTTCCAGGGCAAGGGCGATCATGAATCCGCCCATGAATAGGAAAATGATGGGGTTGGCATAGGGCTCTGCGGCTTCACTCATTTTCATTACCCCTAGAAAGGGAAACACAATCAGTGGTAACAAAGCTGTGACGGGAATCGGAACGGCTTCGGCTACCCACCAGATGATCATCCATGAGGCCAATGCGAGTACCTTATTAGCTCCCGAGGAAATGAACGTATCGGGTACGAGAAAAAGAATGATGATAAAGAGTGCAGGTCCGGTAACAAATCCAATGAAGCGCGTCACGTATGTTTTGATTAAATAAAAAAGTAGCCGAATCTAAATATAATGATACCGTTGATTGTGCTGATAAACGCTGGTCATAAAAAAGTCTCCTGAATAATTTTTCAGGAGACCTGGAAACCGGTTTGAAGTAGTCCTTATCCGGTAGTCTTGGGGTTTGCTGGTTTAACAACAATAACGCGCTCATCGAGTTCTTTTTCATTTAAGCCAGCAATGGCGTTGTTGGCTTCATCATCGTTGGGCATTTCGATAAAACCATAACCTTTGGAGCGGCCGGTTTCTTTGTCGCGAACGATTTTAGTTGAAGTCACCTGGCCATATTTTGCAAATGCTGCTTCCAGGTCTTCTTTGCGTGTTTTGAAGTTTAATTTTGCAACAAAAATGTTCATAGCAAGAGGGCATTTGGTAAAACATGTTTTGTGCATAATGTGCACTTAACAAATATAACGAATAATTCTTTTTGGGTTTAAGCCTGGAAGTACCTCTAAGGAGCTCCTATTCATGCTATTGCTGCTAAAGCAATTCGAAAGAAATGATGTTGGAAAAGCACATCTCTATTTGGCAGGATCGCCTGTTGGTAACCCGTAAGTCAATAAAAGGCGGATAAAAAATGTTGGCGATACGTGTGAATACTTGCCAATCCAAACTCAGGTGAATATTAAACGCAGGTGATGGCACAGTTTTAGGGATATATGGGCCAAACCGATCGTTATATGGATGTTATTACTATTGTTGTCACGTTCGCTGGATGTTATGCCTTGTTTATGTTTTTAGCCTATAAACTGGCGAAGATCTTTTTCCACCGGGAAAATGATATGGGAATAAAAAATGAAAAGCGTCCTTTATGACGCTTTTCATTTTTTGTTATAGTGGCAAAGCTGAATTATTCTCCGTTTAACCGGAGCGCCAGGTATACCTGTCCCAGTGAGTTTTTAGCGTCACCTAATACGGCTTGAGCACCATCTGTTTCTGCAATTTCCTGCAGCCCCAGGTTATAGCGTGCACCAACTTGTGCTGATCCGAAATTAAACCCAACACCGCCTACCAGGCCATAGTCAAAAGCTTTGAAATTGTCGCGGTCAAGTTCATCGAACTCATCGCCTAAATCACCTTCTGTTTTTATGCTGGCACCTACGAGATAACCCGCATATGCACCGGCATGGATCTCAAATGCTTTTCCCAGCTTAAAGACCGCAAGCACGGGGAGGTCAATGTAATTCAGATTGAATCGTGTTTTCTGATCGATAAAACCATCACTCACCACTTCATTTCCCCTGGTCGAATATAAAAGCTCGGCCTGTAGTGCAAAAGCTTCTGATGAAACAAGCTGACCATAAAAACCGCCATGAAATCCAAGACGCGCATCTTTATCATCAACATCATCGCTGTACAAATTGCTTATGTTCAAACCTCCTTTGATACCTGCCGTACCCCGGGTGTTGTTCTGTGCGTTAGCGTAGGGGGTAGAAAGCATGATCATCACAAAAGATAATAGTACAGCTCCCACCACCAGGTAACGCTTTCTAAATTCCAATTCTAGTTTCATTACATTCATTTTTAGTAAAACATTGTTAACCGTTCTGCACAGCTTATCAAAACGTTGTGCCACCTGTTCATATGACCTGCTTTTCTCTTTATTAATGTATTATAAGCTGATATCGCAAGGATTCGGCACACTGTGGAAAAATCTCACAAAGACATTATCCCCATTTTGAGAAAATAGGGGATGACCCTGATTTTTAGTGTTGGCATAATTATTTCAATAGATCGAATCTATACGGAATAGAAGTCTACTTTCTCACATAATCAGAATGGAACCATAAACTTTTTCATCAGATGAAAAGGATAAGTAAAGAAAGGAAGAGAAGTGGCGGCCATGTCCAGGAGATAGAATCGCCAATGCATTTTCAGGGAAAGTTGCGTGATGATTTGATTGACAGGCTCATTCACATCAGGCAGGAGTTGCTGGATTTTATTCAGGTGTGCAGGAAGAGGTTGTAACCGAATAGTAAACCATATCACTATCATACATATCACTATATCATATGAAAACACTGTTAAGAATTTTTGCCATGGTATTGCTTACCTATGCATTGCTCAGTGTGGCAGGTTGTGAAAACCGGAAAGATTCCTCCCGGGAAGAATCCTTATCAGAAGCGGTGGACGATGCAGCGGAAGCTATTGATCACGAGCGTAAAGAGTTGGCTGCCGAGCTTCGTGAGCTTCAACGCTCCATCGACCGGAAATCACAGGACCTGGAAAAGAAAATTGAAAAAACACAGGGCGAGGCCAAAGAAAAATTACAGGAGGCCAACCGTAAATTATTGCATGAACGTGATCAGGTAGAAGAAGCTTTGAATAAAGTCGAAAACTCTACTGAAGAAACGTGGAGTGAAGTAAAAGAAGGAACGCGTAAAACGTTTCAGGATGTGAAGAAAGAATTTTCTGAACTTGCTGATCGTATTGCTGCGCTCACGGATTCAGAAGATGATAAATAATCTAATCCAGGGTAATCCTTACGATATCATTACTCACTCCATTACCGGGTCGTCATCTCTCTTGCTCAGGGTGACGGCCTTTTTTATTCTCCCTTTTTTCGTTCAATGAACTCATCCATCCGTGACAATAGCCGCCACCATTCAGAGCCATCTTCACGAAAGATACGGATGGCACCGGCACGCACCAGAATCTTCCGGAGTTCGTCATCGTTAAAACCACCCAGGTGATTTTTAAGCGTTTCAAATGAACGATCGGTATATGACTTGTGGCTCAGAAAATGCCTTGCCGTGAACTCAGCCATAAACTCTGTTTTATACTCTTCTCGTTTTAACTTAAACTCATGGTTCAGCCTTTGCTTTTGAAGTATGAATGAAATGAGACCCCCGATAAATGTACCGAGTAATGCGTACAATGCACTTTCCATAATTACAGTGAATACTAAGTTAATGAATCAGCCTCCTGGCCGGACCGGGAAAAAAGAAATAGGGCAATGCCAGTCATGATAGAAACATCGGCCAGGTTAAAGATACCGGTCTGGAAGATCATGAAATCGATATGTAAAAAGTCAGTCACGGATCCACGGAATATCCGGTCATAAAGGTTTCCCAGGCCGCCCCCGACAACAAAACACAACGCTATCTGAGCACTGCGTCCGACCTGCTTCTGAGTGAAAAGAAATATCAATGCTGTGGTCAATATACCGGCCGGGATAAGAGATAATAGAATGAATTTCAGGGTTGAAGGCAGGGAGCTTCCCAGGCTCAGGAAAGCTCCGCTGTTTTCAACATGTGTAAGCGTGATATGATTCGGAATAACTGTTATCTCCTGCTGAGGGATCAATTCCTTTCTGATAATACTTTTGCTGATCTGATCACAACTGATATTGATCAGTAAAATGGTCAGCAGGCAGATATTCCGCGAGGTCGCCTTCAGAAGCATTATTTACCAAACAGTTTGTAGCCCAAGGAAATCTGGATCACTTTGTTTTTATATGAATCTGCAGCACCGTCAACATTATTGATGTCTGATAGTCCCATCACGTAGCGGGCATCGATTACCAATCCGAAAGGTGCGTCAAATCCAAGTCCGAACGCAGCACTCATATCCGAAGACTTGAGTTGATCTTTTATATCCTCACCGTCCTGTTCCGCACTCAACAAAATTCCATACTGTGGGCCGGCCTGAATGTTGAATCCGGCCGCAAGATAAAATTTTACCATCACAGGAATGTTCAGGTATACCGACTTCAGTTCTACGCCATCTATTTTGCAACCTTGTCCGGAGTACAATACTTCAGGCTGAATACCAAACTTCGTTAACTTGAAAAGTCCGAATACACCCGCATTAAAGTTGGTGTAATTCTTTGCATCGCTAATGCCATCTACTTTTGAGATGTTGGCACCGGCTTTCAATCCAAGTGAAAACTGCGCCATCAGGTGAAAAGAGAGGCATGAAAAAATGAGGAGCAAAAGTGTTTTTTTCATAAAGTATTTAAGTTAGTTGTTAACAAGTTACAAAAAATAGGGCAGATCGTTACTTCCTATCCATAGTGCTGCATTCCATTCGTCAGTTGGATCGAGAAAGGTATAAACGGTTGTTCTGGAAATGTATTGGATTAAAATCAGTCAGATCAGGATACAAAAAAGGTAGCACGTAGTGGCTACCTTTTTTGTTGGGAAACGAATCAATCAATTCGTTTTATATTGAAGCATCCATTCGTAAATGTTCATATCGAAATCATCGTAAGCTGCATCCGTGGTTTCGCTCATTCCTGACAGGCTGTAGGTTCGCGTCCAGACATCATGGGGTGCACCCGGATAAATGGTAAGTCTGGCGTCATGTGCTGGTGCAGGTGTTTGTGCATTATACTTATTATAGAAGCCTTGGCAAGAAGTTAAGTTATTAGCTCCACTCGTATCACCACCGCCAACAAACATCCAGATGGGAATATTCTTCGCATTTGGATAATTTATACTACCACCATACCCATATGCTGCAATTGGAACTGCAGCGGCAACGTGGTCACCGGCCCCGGGACCGAGAATGATATAGTCAATGAGCCCAGTGCCACCATGGCTCAGGCCAGTGAGGTAAATCCGTTTGGGGTTGATGGGGTAGTTTTCCAGCATGTGATCAATAAAGCCTTTTAGTTCCTCCGTGTGATATTCGCCCCAGTTATTATCTGCGCCTGCGCCATCTGCTGGGTGGTATTGAGGCGATGCAACGATCATAGGGTGTGGCACCATCGCTTTCCATGTATTGACATTGCTATTGATTATTTTTGGAGGACCATTCGCCAATACTTTATTCAAATCGGTGGTTCCGTTGCCCCGTTCTGATTTTCCATGAAGAAAAATGAGAAGAGGATATGACTTGGAGTCATCAAGATTTCCTGGTGTATAAACATAGTAACCGAATTCCGCACCGGTAGTACCTTTTTGAACAGGTGTATGCGTACCACCGGTATCATCAGGAAGCGAATTCAGATCTGTATCATCTCCACCACCTCCACCACCTCCGGGATTTCCATCGTCATCATCACTGCCACAGGATAACAGTGCAACCATCGCCAATAACACAAGCGGTTTTTTGAACGTAATCATAACAGGTTTTTTTAAGTTAGGGTCGTATTACTAAAGTCACCAATCAGCTGATCGGTTGCCTTTAATGCCTGAATTTACTGAATAGTAATCAATTGTCGCGGGGGAACGCTCTTTGAAACCCCCGTTTAACGGGTTGAACTAAATGGGCTAAAGGCTTAATGTAAGCGCTGGAATCAGCTTCCCGGAGTATTTTATACTTCATGAACTAACGAATGCCTGAATATCAACGTATGGAATTGCAACACCCAAGGAACAATAAAAAAAACAGCCGGCAGTCATGCCGGCTGTTTTACATCGAACATCACATACAAACAAGATCTTAATAGGCGGTACGCTTATACTGGAACATCCAATCGTAAATACTCATGTTATAAGGATTATAGAGTGGATTGGTCGTTGTATTCATGCCGCTCAGGTTATATGTTCTGGTCCAGGACTCATGGCCAACACCGGGATAAACGGTGTATTTGGCTTTGAAATCAGGGATAGGTATCTGTGCATTGTACCGGGTAATGAAATTAGTACAGGTCGTAAAGTTTGACCAGTCACTCTGACCTACAAAAATCCAGATGGGTGTATTGTTAGCCTTGTAATATGTGATGTTAGGTGTACCATAGCCATATGCAGCAACTGGTACAGCAGCAGCTACGTGACTGGTAGCATCATCCTGCATCATCAGGTAATCGATAGCCCCTGTTCCACCGTGACTAAGTCCTGTCAGGTAAATACGTTTGTTGTTAATGCGGTATGTGTTTACCACGTGTTCAATAAAGCCTTTCAGTTCTTCAGGATGGTATTCACCCCAGTTATTGTCAGCACCTTTACCGTCCACCGGGTGATATTGAGGAGAGACTACAATCATTGGATACTTGGTTTTGCCTTTCCATTGATTGTTTTTAATGAGGTTCGGGATTCCGGTGTTAAGTACCCTTCCCAGATCTGTAGTTCCATTTCCACGCTCACCTTTGCCGTGAAGGAATACGAGCAATGGATATGACTTGGTGTTGGTATTGTATCCTGCTGGCAGGTAGATATAGTATCCGAATGCTGCGGTAGTGGTACCCTTGAGTTTGGCAACATGCTGCCCACCGGTGTCCGGAGGGAGGGATGTCAGGTCTTCGTAAGTGCTGACAACCGAGTTAACTCCTACACCCGTATTCGTTGTGGTACCTGAGGAGGAGGTTATCGTTGTCTTAGGCGTTACTTCTGCTTCATTATCCACACAACCTTGCAGGGCAAATAATCCTGCTACCGTACCGAGTACGAGGAGTCTTTTCATTTTCATCATCATGCAGTTGGTTTAATTTTTTTATCAAAAAATATTTCGACCGCAAAAGTAAGGCATGAAAAAAAAATGAATAGTAAATAACTATGAGCTGCGTTATTACGGGGCAGAGCGTGCGTAAAGTTGGGCGCTTTACGTGGGGAATTTTTACACAGGTAAAGCGTGTAAAATTTTCCATTAACACATGAGAATATTTTTTCTCGCTTGTTTGTATTTAGTTAATGCTATTCTCCTGCTGATAAAATTTAATTAATACTAAATTCAAAAATCCTTTCTCCAGGCCGGCCGGCATTACCGGGTGATAGAGTAGCCGGATAATATCCTTATCAATTTTAGCATAGGCTGTATTAAATCCCCCATCTCCCGGAGCTTCGTAAAAAATACTGTTTTGATATTGAGGGCAATCCCTGCCTAACCCTAATGACTGCGTGAGTTCTTCACGTAGTGTGCTTCGCTGTTGATGTGGCAAGGGGCGGACTGCGTCAACAAAGATTCTGGCCTTGTGGATCTCGCCATGCGTTTGCCATACATTGAATAGACCATAGTTGCTCCCCAGGGATGTTGCTGCGTCCGGGAACCGTTCCAGGAATTCTGTCCGTGAACCCAAAAAAATATAGCAGTTAGACCGGAGGGTATCATCTGTTACCTCGATAAAAAAACCATCGGTAGCCAGTTGGTTGATTTCAGCAATGACCTTTTGCAGTTCGTCCCTGAGTATGGTGTTATGTTTTTGTCCACCAACAAACACACGCATAGGTGATTTCCATTTATAGATAATTTGAGGTGCTGAACCGTATTCAAAGCCAAGCGCTATTTCTTTGAAGTAGGCTATAACTTCCGACTGATAAGGTGTTAAAGGGCGTATGTGTTCTGATTCAGTGTCGTAGCCCGAGCAGGCAGATAAAGCTCCCAGGCACATAATCCACAAGGCTGTTTTTTTGACGGAAGGCATAATCCAATATTTTGATAACCACTATATTGGACCTACAAAAAAGGCTGCCAGCCATACACCATTTGATGAAGAATATGTCTTCCCTTTCCGGATTATTCCTGAGTATTTGTCTAAGCATGCTGGTATTAGCCTGCAAATCAACCGGAGAGAAGACGGCATCGGGTAACGGAGTCGCTATGGATAGTTCAAAAATTCAGTCCATTCCGGTGGATCAGTTTGGTCAGCTTAAAGTAGTTGGAAACACCATTGTTGATGAAAAAGGTAATCCGGCACAGCTTCGGGGAATGTCATTATTCTGGAGTCAGTGGAAAGGTAAATATTATACTCCGGAGACAGTTTCCTGGTTGAAAAGAGATTGGGGATGCACTGTAGTCAGGGCTGCTATGGCTATAGAGATGGATGGGTATCTCGAGAACCCGGAATATGAAAAGACGAAAGTGATTACGGTGGTGGATGCCGCAATCCGTGAAGGTTTGTATGTCATTATAGACTGGCATGACCATCATGGTGAACAACATCAAAAGGAGGCTGAGGCATTTTTTGGAGAGATGGCGCAGCGTTACGGGAAATACCCTAATGTTATATATGAGCTCTATAATGAACCTCTGGATGTTTCATGGAGCGTGGTTCTGAAGCCGTATCATCAGGCGGTGATCGATACGATCCGTCACTATGATCCGGATAACCTTATTATTTGTGGTACCCCCAACTGGTCACAGGATGTTGATTTCGCTGCCAATGATCCCCTTGAGGGGAATAATATTGCATATACCTTGCATTTCTATGCCACGACCCATCGCCAGGAACTGAGAAGCAAAGCGCTCCGTGCCCTGGAAAAAGGAATAGCCCTTATGGTTACCGAGTACGGCACTACCGAAGCGAGCGGTGATGGCGTGGTTGATAAAACCGAAACTCAGGTTTGGTGGCAGTTCCTTGATGATCATCACATTTCCTGGTGCAACTGGTCCATAACCGATAAGAATGAAAGCTCTGCAGCCCTGAAATCAGGAGCAAGCCCGCAGGGCGGATGGCAACAGGAAGATATTACGGAGTCTGGTCTCTTCGTACGGAATGCTATTCGTCAGAAAAATCACCCAGGTCATTCACCTCATAATTAGTACTACGGGTGTGTGTGCGGGCAATTTTATTTTCATAAGCGAAGGATAAACGCTGATGAGTAACAAATCAATCCCCAATCATAACGTTTTAGTGACCCCGTCAGGAAACGTGTGCAACTATTTTTGTCTGCTTGCTAGATAAAAGGCAGTTGTAATGGAACGTTTGAAAAAGAAAACAAAACTGATGCTCGCGCTGGAAATAGCGATCTATTTTATCGTAGCTGTTGGCATTGCACTGGCCATTATTCTTTAAACGTTTGCTCCTGTAGAACTTAGTTCCATTATTTCGTCCCAGCCATCAAGGGCCGCTAATTCCAAAATTAGTTTTTGTACAAACGCTTACTGGCTCTCAGTATGTAAGTGATTCATTTTCAATTGTGTAACTTTTTTATTCCACATATTTTTTAACAAAAACACACCTCATTCGAAACAATCAATCCCCCCTTGTTAACAGGTGGAACATCTCTCCTGAACAATACAATACCCCAAAACACACCGTGCACACCTACCTTTATTGCAACCGTTTGCAACTTTATTACCTTTGGACACGATTGCGTTATAGTTAAAATGACAATAAGTATAGTTTGAAGAATAAATTGGGTTAAGACATCACACGGAGGGCGGTTGGTCCGCCTTCCGGATGTGGTGGAAACAAGAGAGGTAATCGGGAAGCTAAAAAAACAGGATTTCACCCTTTCGAAAGAAAGTAGAAATAACAAACAACAACTCTAAACCAAATAATCTATGATGAAGATTTACCGAAGCTTAGTCAGACTTGCTTCCGTTTTCTTGCTTCTGTTTTCTGTCCTTGCTGCGTACGCACAGCAACGGGTAGTGACAGGAACAATTACGGATGTATCAGGCGGTGGAATGCCTGGAGTCAACGTAGTGAAAAAAGGCACTACTAGTGGTGTCGTTACCGATGGCAATGGAACTTTTTCCATTGAAGCAGCAGACGAGGATATCCTTGTTATTTCCTTTATCGGGTATAAAACCCAGGAAGTAAAAGTAGGCGCACAGACTTCAATCAAAGTTACGATTGAAGAAGATGTGGCTACGTTAGGTGAAGTCGTTGTCGTGGGATATGGTACGCAAAAGAAGAGTGACCTTACCGGAGCTTTGTCTTCTGTTAACGGTGAAACTTTGCGGGG
>DASXWH010000109.1:0-15611 GCA_036503775.1 Ohtaekwangia sp. | reverse complement strand
AGCCGTGGGCGCGGCTTACCTGAGCTTTAAAACCAACGGATATATTACTGGATACGATTCCCTTAAACCCACTGCAGTTAAGAAATTTCTACCGCGCGAGGAATCACATCTTCTTTACCGCGACAAGGTATTCCCATTGTTCCGAAGCCTTACACAAAGCCTCACGCTCGACATGAAGATCTCCAGTGAGCTGAAAGCCGCAACGGTTGTTTAACACGAGCAGTATGCAAAACTATTTTCCGAAATACAGTTTAATTCCCGCTTCCTCAAACTTATCGCCTTTCTTCCAGGTGGGTATGGGTGGTTCGTTGGCAAAAAGATATGCAGCATAAACAAACGCCTGGTAAAATTTTCCGAGGTAATGCATATTCAATGAGTTCACCTCATCAGCAGGCTGGTGATAATATTTGAACAATTCCTGGTCAAAGGATTTTACACCCGGAGAAAAGTTAATAGCCGGAACACCTTTCACGGCAAAGTTCAGGTTATCGGAACGCTCATACAGATTCTGTTCCGGCACGGGATCACCTTTTAATATCAGTCCGAATGCCTGGCATGCTCTGGAAAGCTGCTCATCCGTTGTGATGCGATTAAGGTCGATCACGGAAGCAATGGTGGTGTCGTTGTATCCGGCACCATCACAATTAAAATCAAGCACCGTCTCTTTTAATGGAATGAGTGGATGATTGGAATACCATTCGCTTCCCAGCAGGCCTTTCTCTTCTGCTGTTAGCGCCAGCAACAATACCGAACGTTTCGGTGGGTTCTTACTGAAAAACTTTGCCGCTTCCAGAACCGCAACGGTACCAATGGCATTATCGCGTGCGCCATTGAAAATCGAATCCGTGCCGGCAGCATTTTTCTTTACGCCCACGTGATCGTAATGTGCACTTAATACGATCCATTGTTTTTTCAATGAAGCATCTGTTCCCGCTATCACAGCCGCCACATTTTTTGCTTTGATCGCTTTGGGTGGATTGGCGGTAAGGCTAATTTTTCCAGTCGATCTTTTTTGCTCCAGCAATGTTTTCAGCCCGGCAGCTTCACTGTTCTTCATCCACAGGTGCGGAAACGAATTAACATTCTCTTTTTTCGTTACCATTCTTTCTGTAGAAAGATAATTCACCAAAGCCGGCCAGGGTACTCCGGGCAAGGCCATTACTTCCACCAGTGCCAGTACGCCATGGCGGGCAGCGATCTTATTTTTCTCCGGAGAATCCGTGAGGAGAGCCTGCACCGGATTAGTGGTGGCGGATGTTCCGGCAAACGTCACTACGATCTTACCTTTTACATCCTGCTTGTTGAAATCATCAGGAGTTCCATAGCCTATAAAAACAACTTCACCTTCAAGGGAAGTTCCGGAACCACTCATGAGCAGCAGATCATCCTTCAGTTTAAATGTTTCATTACCTAACACAAACTCTGCCCCCGCTGGAGGGGATATCTTTTCGAGTTGCACATCCTGAAAATAGGATGTTGTTCCGGCAGCCGGTTTTATTCCCAGCAAACGGAATTGCGTGGCGATATAATTGGCCGCAATATCAATTTCAGGAGACCCCGTATCGCGACCACGCATTTCATCGGCAGCCAGAAAACGCAGATGCGTTTCGGTTTCGTGCGCTGTGACTGTTTCCCTAATGTTGCTGATCACTTTTTTCTGGGCATGACTGATTGAAATTGTCACAAATACTATGGAGAGTATACTAAGTATGCGCATAATGAAATGGAGTTTGGCGTTAATGTATAAGGACAATCCCTAAAAAGCAAAAGCGGATTCCGTGAGGAACCCGCTTTTCATCTACAGGTTTAGGTAAGGTAAACAGAATCGCTTCTGTTTAGCGCAGGAACAATAGTTCGCGGTATTTTACCAATGGCCAATCTTCATTGTCCACTAATAGTTCAAGCTTATCTACGGCATCACGGATTTCATCAAAGTATTTCTCCTTAATGTCTTCACAGTATGCAATAGCACGCTTATGCGTATCGGTCAGTTTATTGATGCGCTTGCGCTCATCGACCATAGCGCGAACGCCATTCTTGATGGTATCGATGTGGCCTGAAATTTCCTTGATGGTCTGAACAACGGCTTTATTGTCAACACCAAGGCCTTTCAGTCCGTTAGCGTTTTCGATCAGCTTGGTCTGGTATGCAATGGCTGTAGGCACAATGTGATTCATCGCCAGGTCACCCATTACACGTGCTTCGATCTGTACACGCTTCATGTAAGACTCGAGACGAATTTCAACGCGAGCTTCAGTTTCTTTATGCGACATAACTTCATGCTTCTCAAACAATGCCAGTGATTCTTTAGAGAGGTATGCATCCAGCGCATGCGGTGTGGTTTTAACATTACCCAGTTTGCGTTTAGCAGCTTCTGCTACCCACTCGTCAGAGTATCCATCACCTTCGAAACGGATGTCCTTCGATTCTTTGATGTATTTTCTCAAGACCGTAACGACAGCAATACGCTTCTCTTCGCCTTTCTCGATCTCCTTGTTCACCGCTTCGTGGAACTGATCGAGCTGCTCAGCAACAATGGTATTCAATGCTGTCATGGCTACCGCGCAGTTGTCGCTTCCACCTACCGCACGGAATTCAAATTTATTTCCGGTGAAGGCAAACGGAGATGTACGGTTACGATCAGTAGCATCCAGGATGATCTCCGGGATCTGATCGATACCTAACTTCATGTACATGTTATCGCCTTTCTCGATCTTCACGTTACCTTTCTTCTCCAGTTCATCCAGTACTGCGGTCATTTGAGAACCGATAAATACAGACATGATAGCCGGAGGAGCTTCGTTGGCGCCCAGACGGAAGTCGTTAGCCGATGTAGCGATACTCGCACGTAACAGATCTGAGTATGCGTGAACCGCCTTGATCGTGGTAACGAAGAATGTTAAGAACATCAGGTTATCACGGGCACTGCTGGTTGGTGCATACAGGTTCACACCGGTGTCGGTGATCAGTGACCAGTTGTTATGTTTACCGGTACCGTTCAATCCGGCAAACGGTTTTTCGTGGAACAATACTTTCAGATCGTGACGGTCAGCTACGCGGCCCATCACATCCATCATCAGCTGATTGTGGTCGTTGGCTACGTTAACTTCTTCAAACAAAGGAGCCACTTCAAACTGACTTGGCGCAACTTCATTGTGACGAGTACGAACGGGGATACCCAGCTTCCAGGCTTCGATCTCAAATTCTTTCATGAAATCATAAACCCGTGAAGGGATAGAACCAAAGTAGTGATCTTCCAGCTGCTGACCGCGCGCAGGAGCATGTCCGAACACGGTGCGGCCCGCCATCACCAGATCAGGGCGTGCATTAAACAACGCCTTGTCAACTACGAAGTACTCCTGCTCGGCACCGAGAGAAGCGACTACGTGTTGAATATCTTTATCAAATAACTGACATACTTTGGTAGCAGCTAGATCAACAGCTTTCAACGCTTTCAGCAGAGGTGCTTTGGTATCAAGTGTTTCTCCTGTATAGGAAACAAACACCGTAGGGATACACAAGGTACGTCCATATACAAACATAGGTGAGGTAGGATCCCACGCTGTGTAACCGCGCGCTTCGAATGTACTGCGGATACCACCACTGGGGAATGAAGAAGCATCCGGCTCCTGCTGAACCAGTTCACTTCCTTTAAATCTTTCAATACCGGCAAGAGCATCGAAGAATGAATCGTGCTTCTCAGCCGTTCCACCCGTCATTGGTTGGAACCAGTGGGTAAAGTGCGTTGCACCTTTGGCAATCGCCCATGATTTTGCTGCAGAGGCAACCGCATCGGCCGTTGATTCATCAATTTTTTCGTGATTTTTGATCGCCTGGCTTACTTTCTTAAAAAGTGCCGGTGCGAGTGTGCCACGCATCTGTTCCATGCCATAAACGTTCTCACCAAAAAATTTGGAGACGTTAGAGCTGGGCAGGTCTACATGGACGCGGGGACGTTCGCTCAATTTCTTAAGAGCTTCAAATCGTAGGTGCGCCATAATTTAGATTGGTTGTAAAAAGGTGGTTGTAATTAAGATCTAAAGGTTCCAAATCTATCGGATTTTTTGGCACCAAGCCCATGGCAGAACCCAGAATTTTAACTTTTTGTTAAGAACACGTTTGCAGAAGGTTTATTTTTAATCCAGACGCGTTAAAAATTTCAAATCTTTCTTAAAAACACCCCTGCACACGTGTACATACCCATTTCTGGTGAACCATTTCGTGATCTGGGCTTAACATAATCCCACCCGGATGACTGGCTTCGGGATAGGGTTTTGCATGGCTTTTGTCTTTCGGTGCCTATTTTAAAAATTTCATAGTTTAGCACAACGTCATATCCATAGCTGACCCATGAGCATTTTTAATCTGTTCGGGCAAAAGAAACACCAGCACGACCCCTATTGGGAGTTTGATAAATCCATCCATTACAAACCCAAGCTTAACAAAGGCGATTTCTTCCGGCTCACCGGTTTCGACTTCGGTTGGTTTGTTCTTGAACCGCTTTCAAATTTTATCAAGGACAGGGAAGGAGAGCTTACAAAAGGCAAGTCATTGTCCTACGGACAAAAGGCACTGTATTACTGGTGGTATGTGGATGCCCAGGTTACCAACGGAGGCTTCGTTCAGTTTTACTACAATGGTTACGAGCAATATGTGCCGACTATCCTGAAAAGCCTTGAACACATTGGCGACAGGGAAATGACTACCCTGATTCAGCGGGCCGACAAAATCTATCAGAAAAACAAAAAGATGATCGACAAAGCCCGCGAAAAGGATCTCTTTGGCAGCGACCTGTATGAAAGACTGGAAGCCTTGTCAGCGCTTGACAGTGAATATTATGAGCTCAACAACAAAACCATGGCCGTACTTGAAAAGTATATCCGGGAAAATCCGAATGAGTTTTGCCTTGACGAAGAAGGTAAGGACTTCGATATGAAATACAGTGGAGAGTGCAAGACCTATCATAAAAGCAACCAGGTAAAAGAAATTTTCAACCTTGAGAAAGGAGTAATAACCGGAACGTTCAAAAGTTTTTATGAGAATGGAAAGCCAAAAGAGATCATACCATACCGTAATGGAGAACAGACTGGTGAACGGGAGGAATATTATAACAATGGTAATAAAAAATACACCGTAACATTACTCTCCGACAAAAACCAGCTGGAACATTTCTGGTATCACGAAAATGGGAACCCGAAAAAGCTGGAACATAAATCAACCAACAACAACGAAAGAACCGGAGAGTACAAAGAATGGTATGACAATGGACAATTAGCCGAAACCGGAACGTATGTTTCCAACTATGAACGCAGCGGAGAGTGGCTTGAATTTCACAGGAACAGCAAAAAGAAACTGGAAGCAGAGTTTAAAAACGGAGACTTCCTGGTTCATAACTGCTGGCTTGAAACCGGAGAACAAACCCTGACAAATGGAACCGGAGTTTACATTTACGATTACAGTGGCTGGGAAGGACATCTGGACCATCATGAACACGAATACAAAAACTACAAGCGGCATGGCAAACAATATACCTATACCAATGGCATCATCTCGCTGTACCAGGAAATGGAAAATGGTGAAGAAAACGGAATAATTCGCCACTACTATAAGAATGGAAAGATAAAAGAGGAGAAGGTATATAAGCGCGGAAAAGAAATTTCGAAAAAAGAATTTCCGATGTTTACAAATCCAGTCGTTGTCACCGAAATCGCTGTTGAAATGGAAAATGAATGGCTGATCAATCGCGAGCTCGAAACAGCAGACAATTATCCAGCACCAACAAATGCACAACAGATTGCAGCTGACTTTAACGCGCCAGTGTCTTTATTTGATGGCTATCCCCAGGACTACTACCTGAGCTACTCTTACTTTGTTACCGTGGATGAGAAAGGCAATGTGATGAAGAAAGAATTTTCAGTAGCCGATAATGGAAGAATCGCCAACCAAGTTGAAGAAGCAATAGAGAAGATAAAATTTTCACCCGCGACAAAAGGAAGCAAGGAAGTATCGTCCTACGTATTCGTGAAATTCAACTTCAGGCTGGATGAGAAGTAGGTCTCCAAAGTTGTAAACAATTGCGAAAGTTAGTACATATTGAATTTGCATGAAGAATTTAATGATAGCAATTGCAGTACTGAGCATTCTGTCAGACTGCACCTATCGGCCAAAAGAAAAACGGTTGGCTAAGTTTATGAATACAAACTACCAGATTCTTGAATCGTATTATAAGAAAACCGGTGACACTATTGCGTTTGAGAGATTTCTGTCCAATGGACCTACATTGACGATCCAATCCGGTGAGATCTTTAGTGGCAATTATGCCTTGATTCAACAACGATTCAATTCGGTTCTGAACATTCCCAAATCTGACAATACTCTCGACTCTCTCAGAACTCAGTTTAAAACCGATGGATTTACAGCAAAATTGACAGACAACAGGGATGTGATGTTTGTCCAGATAATTCCTGATACAGCCATGAGCAACATGGATGCACTGGGTTTTTTAAATTTAAGACAGGATATAGAAGGGAAGATTGACAACAAGCTTCAAAACAGTAATCTGGGAGAATGGTTTGCCGGTGATATGGGTGCAGGCGGAAACATGTTGTTTTACATTGACAACTGGCAGGCGTCTATGAAGATCGTAAACGAAATCCTGAAAGATGAAGAGCTTTTGGACCATGTGCTGATAGCAAAACAGGTCATGGCCACAGATGAGGACTGGATCTACGAAGTAGTTTATCCGGCCGAATATCAGGGTGTTTTCAATCCGATGTGACCCTTAGATAACACCGGTGGGCTGCTTTTCCTTTTTAAACTTTTAACTAATCCAAAGGCCAAAGAATTTTTAGATTGGTGAAGTCACTACGGCTGTATGAAGTAATCAATCTTTCACTCCGCTGCGTTTAGTGAACGCCAGAACCGTAGCAATTAAACCCACTGCAAAAAATCCCAGCACCAAGGGGAAAACACTTTTCACCATCAGGTGGCTGATGACTGAGCCGAGCCCTGACCCGATAAAAAAGAACAGTGTACCGTAGATAGCCGAAGCCATGCCAGCTACATTGCCCAATGGTTGCAAAGCCAGCGCACTGCTGTTCGGTTCAATGGCGAGGTTAATACCCAGCATGATGGCAATGGCCATGAAGAATGGCAACATCTCAAGCATATCGTTATGGGTAAACGCCCAGAGCAGCAACGCCCCACCTACTACGGTATAAATGAGAAGTAAACCACGCAGGGTCTTCCCCGATCCATACCGGAGTGACAGGTGAGAATTAGTAAGCGCACACAAGGACATCAGCAGACCAATACCGGCAAAGATCCACGGAAACAATTCAGGTCGTCCGTAGATCTCGCCCACGATGCGTTCCGAACTGGCTACATACGAACTCAATGCACTGAAGAGCAACGTGGTGATGGCCGTATACCGGAGGAATGTTGCATTACCGATCACCGCACGCACTGACTGGCTTATGCTGGTCCAGTTCAACGTGATCCGGTTTTCGGGATGCAATGATTCTTCCAATCGGAATGACCAGAAGAACACTACAATGGCGAACAGCGGAGGCGTAAGAAATACCACCTGCCAGGATGAGACTGCAAGGATCGCTATACCCAGGAAAGGTGCCACCACAGGCGTAAACAGAAAGATGGTAAAGATGAGCGACATCATGCGCGCCATCTGGTCACCTACAAACCGGTCGCGTACACCCGCGATGGTAGTCATGAACACGGCAGACGCGCCAACACCCGATACAAACCGGGCAGCAAACATCAACTCAAGCGTGGGTGCAAAAGCTGCTGCGATGCCGCTGATAATGTAAAGGGGAAAGCCGATGCGCAGAATAGGCAGCCTTCCATAACGATCTGATAGGATTCCGAAAACGATCTGCGCTACCTGGCCCATGAAAAAGAATACAATGATCTGCGAAGTTGCTGTAGACTCAGCCGGCAGACCGAAGTAGTGACGAACCTCGCTGAAGGCCGGAAGCATAATATCAATACCCAGCGCGGTGAGGATCATGGTAGAGGCCGACAAGGTTATAAACTCAGCTGATTTCATTTTCATAGTTCACCGGAGGATTTCATATTCAGCGCAAAATAAGGGAAGGAAGGCTACTTCGAAGGGTGTAAAACAGACATTTTGCAGGGTTGATCCCGCCATTTAAAAGAGGAAGAGAATTACGTTTGGTGTATTAGTGATTTGCGATCCGACTTTTACTCCACTAATCGCCAATCAAATGTTGCGTGATTTCACTTCATCAAACCGCGTATCATAATCCGGTTGAAGCGTTCCCATCCAGCGGTCCCACCACAGAAAATACAATCCGTAATTTCCGTTGAAATGCTGGTGATGCATATTGTGATTAATGGATGTATTGATCCACCGGCCCAGCCTGCTTTTTGAAAAACCTTTGGGATATAACTCATAACCCAGGTGACCATATACATTATAAGTCATCATGAACAACAGAAAAATTCCAATAGCAAGAGGGTGTACCGGAAACAGCATGGCGATAACAGCAATGATACATCCCTCCACCACCGCTTCCAACGGATGAAAAGCAAAGGCAGCCCATGGTGACGGGTTCGTTGACAGGTGATGCACTTTGTGAAACCAGGGGAACACGGATTTACGATGCATCCACCGGTGCGTCCAGTAAAAGTATGTGTCGTGTACCAGGATCATCATAAAGATGCTCATGATGAAATATGTGATCCCGAAATCTGTGATCTTATAATAGGCTTGCGTGAAGCGTGAAATCGGTGATGCAAAAACAAGAAGGCCGATACCGGTAAAAATGAGTGAGGTAATAACAGAGAAGAAAACTTCACGGCTATAATCGGAAGAAAGCGGAAACCGCTGCTGGATCTTTTTATAGAACCACGCCTTCCTCCTGACCACATAATAGATCAGGAACGCTATGCAGGCAATGATCAGGTAACGCAACAGGATCACGCTAAACAACGTGAAGAAGTTTTTATTCCCGGTAAGAAATGTTGCTTCCACGACTTATGATTTTGATAATTTGATGATGCTATAATTTGGTGATTTGATCCGTTCATCATCAAATCATCACATCACCAAATTCTATAAGATCACCCATTCTTCATTCAACACCGGTATCGCCTGATGTGCTGTTAAATCAAACTGACACGGCACTACGGATACATAGTTATTGGCAATCGCCCACTCATCGTTATCCTCACCCTTGTCAAAGTTCACAAAGCTTCCGGCCATCCAGAAATACCTTCTTCCATTGGGATCGAATCGCTGATCAAATTCCTCCACCCACTTGGCATTGGCCTGCCGGCAGATGCGTATACCCTTCAGATTCTCAGTTTGCTTATGCGGGAAATTAACATTCAGGGCCACACCTTTCGGAAGTCCTTTTTCAAGAACCTGTTTGGTTATTTTACGAATATACTCCTCCGCGTGCGAGAAGTCTGCATCATAGGCGTAATCACAAAGTGAAAAGCCAATGGCGGGTGTACCTTCAATAGCGCCTTCGATGGCCGCTGACATGGTACCGGAATACAAAACACTGATGGAAGTATTGCTTCCATGATTGACACCACTGACCACAACATCTGGCTGACGCTGATCTTTCAGAATGAAGTGGCGGGCCATCTTTACACAGTCAGCCGGGGTACCTGAGCATTGATATGCTTTAACACCTTCGAAAAGAAAACTTTCTTCGAGACGCAGGGTTTCACCAACCGTAATAGCATGGCCCATGCCCGACTGCGGGCTATCCGGTGCTACGACCAGCACATCGCCTAATTCTTTTACAACATTAATAAGTGTGAGAATGCCTTTCGATGTGATACCATCATCGTTGGAAACTAAGATTAAAGGTTTTTTCATTTTAAATTAAGAACACTATGAATTAAAAAAATAGAATAAGTCGGTTGTCATGTCGGCTACGATCCAAACAGGGAATTGTAATAGGCAACGATCTTGGCCAGGTCGTATTTGTCATCAAACTTCAGCCGGTTGCTTTTAATGAACTTCTCCACGTCATCGCCCTGTTTACCCATCAGATCAAGCAGGTCGTTTTTACTTCCGGCAAAGCTTTCGATAGCTCCGTCTTCGTGCAGGAAGAAATATTTATAAACGAGGATAAGGCGGGAGTATGAACCTGCATAATACGGTGAACTGTAGGTGCGGTACTCCAGGGATTCACGCGCGAGTAATGTCATTTTACCTTCTTCGAGCAATTCAAAAAAAATGGGTGCCTTGTATCCGGATTGATTGGTATACGGCAGGGCATAAAACTGGCGATAACGCGAAACGGTTTTATCAAATATTTCGAAGAAGAGAACCTTGCGTGCGGAGTACGCTTCTACTTTACGGTTGTTGGCATTGAGCTGAAGGATATCCTGTTGCAGATCATACTTCACCAAACCCTTGAGCGTGTCCCCTTCGAGCAAAACGATCCGGCCTTCATGCCATAACTCCGAAGGCCACTCCTGTGCCTCTGCTATAAAACAACTGCACATCAGCACCAGCAGCATGGTTAATCCACCCTGTCTTCTGTTTAGAATATGCTGTTGTTCTCCCCTCATTTATTATTCTTCTGGCTTAATATGGTGTGACCCAGTTTGTCGCGCTTAGTCATAAGATACCGCTCATTGTGCGGATTAGGAATTATTTCGATCGGAACATTATCAACAATTTCCAGACCATATCCCATCAGACCAACACGCTTCTTGGGGTTATTCGTAATCAGGCGTATTTTGGTTATACCCAGGTTGCGAAGAATTTGCGCTCCCACACCATAATCCCGTTCATCCATATCAAAACCGAGTTGAAGATTTGCTTCCACCGTATCCAACCCCTGCTCCTGCAGCTTATAGGCTTTCAGTTTATTCAGCAGGCCGATGCCTCTTCCCTCCTGCTTCATATACAGCACTACACCTTTTCCGGCTTCATCCACAATTTCCATCGCCCGGTGAAGTTGTGAGCCACAATCACAACGACATGATCCGAAAATATCTCCGGTAACACACGATGAGTGCACACGCACCAATACCGGCTCATCTTTTTTCCAGGTGCCTTTTACCAGCGCCATGTGAACATCCTGCGTGTTGGTCTGTTCAAATGCTATGAGATTAAAATGACCATGCTCGGTGGGCATGTCTACTTCTATTTCACGCCTGATCAGTGATTCCTTTTTAAGACGGTATTCGATCAGGTCTTTGATCGACACCAGTTTGAGGTTAAAGCGGTCAGCTACTTTCACCAGGTCGGGGAGCCGTGCCATGCTGCCGTCCTCATTCATGATCTCCACCAACACACCTGCCGGTTTGAATCCGGAAAGCCGCGCGAAGTCGATAGCCGCTTCGGTATGTCCTGCTCTTCGTAACACCCCTCCGCGTTTTGCTTTCAGCGGAAAGATATGTCCTGGTCTTCCCAGTTCTTCTGATTTGGTTTCAGGATCCACCAGGGCACGGATCGTTTTAAAGCGGTCGTGTGCCGAGATACCGGTAGTACAACCATGGCCAATCAGGTCAACGGAAACGGTAAAGGGCGTTTCAAACGTAGCGGTGTTCCGTCCTACCATCAGTTCCAGGTCAAGTTCTTCACATCGGTCTTCGATCAGCGGAGCACAGATAAGTCCCCGGCCGTGTGTGGCCATGAAGTTGACGATCTCCGGAGTGATGCATTCGGCTGCACAGATGAAATCACCTTCGTTCTCGCGGTCTTCGTCATCCACCACGATGATCACCTTACCGTTTTTTATTTCTTCAAGGGCTTCTTCAATGGTGTTCAGTTTAATATCGCTCATAAGTATTCAATTCACGTAAGGTGTTCCTGGTTCATAAACAAAGAACGGCCATCATCTGTTCCTTACCGGGGAACAACAATACCCAATACACTGGCCAGTTCTTTTTCGGCTCCTTTTAATTGTTCGTGTATAGTAAAATATTTTTCAAAGTCATCATCGTTGGATACCTGCTTCATCTGCGCCAGGTTTTCTTCCATCAGCTTCTGGATCATTCTGAACTTCAGGCGTAGTACATTGGAGTAGGCCACATCGTGCAGCACTTCCTTCTCGTGTGGGAAGTAGATATGATATTCTTCACTCCAGTATTTGGATGTTTCATACCGGTGCGTGGTCAGGTCTGCAACGATATTCTTCGCCTGAGCGGAACCATGTTCCATAAAGTACAAGGGATCGATTACCTCACCACGCTCTGCGCCTTCACGAAAGGCCATATAGATTTCCTTGTACACCGGATTCACAAATTCTACATCTTCCAATTCTGACAGCATGAAATCAATCAGACGCTTATCATCATAACTGTTTTCAGCATAGTTCAAGAGCAGTCGTATGGTTTCACGTTCCTGAACCTGAACCATACCGGACGAATCCAACTTGGATACCGGTACGACATCCGGAACCGGTTCAACCGGCTGACGGTTGTCGCTGCGTGTTTTCTCCTGCGACTGCTTCTGCCGGTCGTTGATGAGAATTTTATTTAGCTCGGTAAGCAGAACCGTTTCCTGGATCTTCAACAGCAAACCGGTTTCCTGAATGTATACCGATCGTTTGATCGGATCCGGAATCAGTGAGATACTGGTAACGATATCACGGATCGCTTCTGCTTTCTTGATCGGATCGTGGCCCGACTCCTGCGCCAGCAGATCGATCTTGAAGGAGATAAAATCTTTGGAGTGACCTTTCAGGTACTGTTTGAACTCCGTGCTTCCCATTTTTTTCGAGAAGCTGTCCGGATCATCCCCATCCGGCAAAAGCACAACCCGCACGTTCAATCCACCTTTCAATACCAGGTCAATTCCCCGAAGCGCTGCTTTGATACCGGCTGCATCACCATCGAATAGCACGGTTACATTTTCTGTGAACCTGCGGATGAGCTTGATCTGTTCCTCGGTGAATGCCGTACCGGACGAAGCCACCACATTATCTACATCAGCCTGATGCATGGAGATGACATCCGTATAGCCTTCTACTATATAACAGAAGTCTTCCCTGCGGATAGCATTCTTGGCCTGGAACATCCCATACAGCACATTGCTCTTATGGTAGATCTCCGTTTCAGGTGAGTTAATGTATTTGGGCTGATCTTTTTCCTTGGTAAGAATACGTGCACCAAAGGCAATGACTTTCCCGGAGAGATTGTGAACCGGAAAGATCACCCGTCCCCGGAAGCGATCATAAAACCGTCCGCCTTCTTTTTTGATGATCAGCCCTGCCTTTTCCAGTAAGTCTTCTGAGTAGCCGATGCCCAGCGCTTTTTTACTTAAGTGATCCCATTCGTTAAGGCTGTATCCCAGTTCAAATTTCTCAATGGTACGATCATTAAACCCGCGTTCGCGGAAGTAGCTTAAGCCTATACTTTTCCCTTCTTCCGACTGGAAGAGCGACTCTTTATAATAATCCTTGGCATAGTTCATTAATCCATAGAGACTGTCGCGCTCGCTGAACTGTGCCTGGTCTTCCGGTGTGCGCTGGTCCTCCTTAATGTCAACGCCATACTTTTTGGCGAGGTAACGGATCGCTTCAACATAGCTCATCCCCTCGTGTTCCATCACGAAGGTTATTCCGTCACCCCCTTTGCCGCTGCTGAAGTCCTTGAATATTCCTTTGGCCGGAACCACATAGAAAGATGCGGTCTTCTCATTGGTGAATGGGCTTAATGCCTTGTAATTCTGCCCTGACTTTTTGAGGGAAACAAAATCACCGATCACATCCACAATGTCAATGCGGTTCTTTACTTCATCTATCGTTTCGCGTGTTATCACAGTCGTTATCCCTGCCTACCACAGGCAGGCGTCAATCGTTATCCGTTATCCAGTAACACCACATTATAATGGTTCATTCAGGAAACTTCAGCCCAAAGATACTTGTTTTCACTCGTCCCCAAGGTTCGGATTCCAGCTCCAAAGGACCCACTAATTTGAAAGCATTGAACCTTAAACATTAAACTTTAAACCTAAATTTGCCCCGATTTCAAACAAATCATTTAACGTATCCAGTAAATCATACCTAATCAATGAGTTTTACCCAATCTGACATTCTGAAAGCCCTTTCCACAGTTGAAGATCCCGATCTGAAACGCGACCTGGTAAGTCTGAACATGATAAAAGATGTTAAGATTGAAGCTAATAAGGTGAGTTTCACGGTAGTACTTACAACCCCGGCCTGTCCCCTAAAAGAGAAGATCCGTCAGGATTGTGAAGACGCTGTACGACAAGTGGTTGGCGATCAGGTTGAAATCGATATTACCATGACTTCGTCAGTGACCAGTCTCCGTGATAATGCGCCCCTGCTTCCGGGCGTTAAGAATATCATAGCCATAGCGTCCGGTAAAGGTGGCGTAGGGAAATCTACTGTCACTACTAACCTGGCGGTGGCACTGGCCCAAAGCGGTGCGAAAGTTGGATTGATCGATGCCGATATTTACGGACCTTCTATCCCAACCATGTTTAACTGTGAACACGAACAACCCACGGTAAAACAGGTAAGTGGAAAGAACATCATCGTACCGATTGAGCAATATGGTGTAAAGCTGCTGTCGATCGGGTTCCTTACCCCCGCTGATGGAGCGGTAGTGTGGCGAGGCCCTATGGCCAGTTCTGCGCTTAAGCAGTTTTTTGCCGATGCCGACTGGGGAAACCTGGACTATCTGCTCATTGACCTGCCTCCCGGAACCAGTGATATTCACCTTACCCTGGTGCAGACCGTTCCCGTGACGGGAGCAGTCATTGTTACCACACCCCAAAAGGTGGCCCTTGCCGATGTGAAACGCGGAGTAGGTATGTTCCGCCAGCCTCAGATCAATGTTCCGATCCTGGGTATAGTAGAGAACATGGCTTATTTCACGCCTGAAGAACTTCCGGACAACAAATACTACATTTTTGGAAAGGATGGCGGTAAGAGCCTCTCCGAGAAATACGATGTTCCGCTGCTGGGTCAGGTTCCCCTGGTGCAAAGTATCCGCGAAAGCGGTGACAGTGGTTTGCCTGCAGTTATGAAAGAAGGACCATCCGCTGAAGCGTTCAGGTCGCTGGCAGAAAACCTGGCGCGGCAGATCGCGATCCGAAATGCCAAACAACCAACCCTCGTAACAGAGATAAAGTATTGACGGTTTAAAATGGAATTTATCCACTAACTTTGTCAGATAATAGCTGACTGTAACACGCATGAATACGATAGAAGAATTAACGCAGAAGATCGAAGCTTCCCTTGATTCCATCAGGCCCTATCTGGAAGCTGACGGGGGAAATGTAAAAGTGCTGCAGGTCACTTCTGATCATGTTGTAAAACTGGAGTTCCTGGGTGCCTGCGGAAACTGCCGCATGTCTACCATGACCTTTAAAGCCGGTGTTGAAGAGGCTATAAAAAAGGCCGTTCCGGAGATCAAATCCATTGAAGTTATAAACCTCACTCCTGTTCATTAACAGAGAACTAAACCGGTTTTGTCCTTAAAATACCCGGGATAGTCTTTACGAAGACAGTGGTAGTCATAAGTCAGATGTTAAAAGGGTTACTCTTCACTATCTTGTGGTCATAAAGGTTTAGCAGATACTGTTTGTGAAGGCCTCCTCGTCATTCGCCCCTGATCTTTTCCTGAAACTT
>DASXWH010000108.1:0-7883 GCA_036503775.1 Ohtaekwangia sp. | reverse complement strand
AAAACTGAAAACTCGGCATTGTTTGAAGTACCCTCTTCCGTTGAAGGGAATTTAAACGTGATTTTGTCACCTGTTTCTGTGTATGACCAGGTGTCGTTGGTTTTATCATAGGTATAAACTCCTACTGCTGAATTAAACTCGTCTTCAAAAGATGCAAAGTCGTCTTCGGCAATACGCATTCCGGATAAGGTCTGCGAAGCAGAAGATTTGCCTTCACCAAAAGCTGCCAGCAAACGTGCGATCGCGGTACCATTTCCATTTTTACGGCCACCTTCCAGGTTGTCGAGGCCTTCGCTGCCACTCACGTGATTTCCGAACGCGATCATGGCCTCAATACCACTTGCGTCTTTCAGCTCTTCAATGCTGTTGATCAATTCAATTCCATTGTCTTCCAGATTAGCCTTGTTCTGCTCAGGAGTGAAGCCGCTGAACTCTGTTGGGAATTCTGGTTTGTTAGGGTTTGCTTTTTCATCGTCATCGCTACAGGCCAGCATAGTACCAGCCAAAAGCATTACACTAATCTTGAGGTAGTTCATTTTCATAACGTCTATAAAAAAATTTAAGGTTTATATAAAAATTTTAAGGATGCAATAATACTAAAAGAAAAACAGCGCTATCGATTGTGCAAAACGAATGCCATTTAAACGGAGAAAAGAAAATGGCGGCACGAATAGCAGATGAAAATCGATGAAACATTCGAAATCGCGTCTTGTGTTGCTTACACACACCATGCACTTTGTAATTATGTTGGGCTTAATCCAAAATTGGCTCTCCAGGTGACCATTCTGGTAAAATAAAGCCGTTATCCGCTCCCGCCTTTCACCTATATTGCCGGTTACAAATTTACTGGTATGGAGGAACCTAAACCGAATAAAAAAAGCAGGCTTACCCTGTACATTGTTATTGGATTGATCGCGGGTATAGCGTTGGGTTTTACGCTTAACAAACTCTATGTAAATGAAGAGAACATTAATCTTCAGGCCATCGAAGTACAGCTTGATGCTGTGAAAAAGTCAATCCATACAGCAGACAGCAGCAGCCTGATAAAACTTACAGCAGAAAAAGAAAGCCTCACAAAAAAACGCAGTGAGGTACTTCAGGCACGGGATAAGAAAATGGAACCCTTCTCCCTTCTGCCGGATATCTTTCTTCGTCTTATAAAAATGATTGTAGCACCGCTGGTGCTTTGTACCCTGATTGTAGGTGTGGCCAAATTAGGAGATATAACTTCCGTGGGAAGGATTGGCGGGAAGACATTACTGTGGTTCATTAGCGCTTCGCTGGTGAGTCTGTTATTAGGGATGATCCTAGTGAATATTTTCAAACCGGGGATTGCCATGAATTTACCTCTGCCGGATATCGATGAAAATGTAGTGACCCGCACCGGATTCACGTTAAAAGATTTCCTCTATCACATGTTCCCCAGCTCCGTAACGGATGCCATGGCAAAAAATGAAATTTTACAAATCGTAATCTTTGCGATCTTCTTTGGTATCGCTACTGCGGCTGTCGGTGATCATGGTAAGATCATTATCACCTTCTTTGATGCGGCTGCCCATGTCATATTAAAGCTTACCAACTATGTTATGTACTTTGCCCCGGTGGCCGTGTTTGGAGCCATGACTGCAGTCATTGCAAAACAGGGATTAGGCATTCTGAAAACCTATTCTATATTCATCAGCGAATTTTACTTTGCCATGATCATCCTCTGGGTGGTACTTATCACTGCGGGTTTCCTGGTTGTTGGGAAGCGAATTCTTAACCTGATTAAGCGAGTAAAGGAACCTATCATTCTGGCCTTTAGTACAGCCAGCAGCGAAGCAGCTTTCCCCAAGACCATGGAAGAGCTGGAAAAATTCGGATGTAAGGATAAGATCGTAAGCTTCGTGCTTCCCCTGGGCTACTCATTCAATCTCGATGGGAGTATGATCTACATGACGTTTGCTTCCCTGTTTATAGCGCAGTCATATGGCATCGATCTTTCCCTGGGAACACAGCTCAGCATGCTGCTGGTGCTGATGGTGACCAGTAAAGGTATTGCCGGGGTGCCACGCGCTTCACTGGTAGTAATTGCCGGGACCCTGGCCACGTTCAATATTCCTGAAGCCGGATTGGCTCTTTTATTAGGGATCGATCCTCTGCTGGACATGGGACGCAGTGCTACGAACGTTGTGGGTAACAGCATTGCTACGGCTGTCGTCAGCAAATGGGAAAATGCCCTTGAAAACGAGGCTCCCCAACCGGCAAGCTGAACTTAAAAGTTGTAATTTTGTTCGGTTAATAAAGTAACGAATATGCTGCAGGCTACTCCCAAAAACATTCATATCTACCTGGAATCAAATCCAAACCCCAACTCATTGAAGTTTGTGGTGAACGAGATGCTCGTGCCCGAGACTATGAGCTTTGATTTCCCGGATGCGGAAAGTGCATCGATCTCTCCCCTGGCGCAGGAGCTTTTCGGCTATCCGTTTGTTGACCGGGTTTTCTTCGCCAGCAATTTTGTGACAGTTACAAAGAAAGAGGATGTCGAATGGCTGGAAATCCAGAACACCATTAAAGAGCACATCAAAAAATTCCTTGAGTCAGGTAAGTTTATAATCGAAGTGAACGAACCAGAAGTTGCTCAGGGAGAAGAAACCGAAACGGTAAAAAAGATCAAGACCATTCTCGATGAATATATCCGTCCGGCTGTAGAGCAGGATGGCGGTGCTATTACGTACCATTCTTTCCAGGACGGTATTGTAAAAGTAAAGCTTCAGGGCTCTTGCAGCGGCTGCCCTTCATCTATGATCACCCTGAAAGCCGGTATCGAAAACCTCTTCACCCGGATGATGCCCGGAGAAGTCACAGCCGTTGAAGCGCTGGCTTAGAAAAAGAATTTAGTCCCGATGGTTATCGGGATAGAATTAGAATTAAGGTCCCTGGAAAGGGGCCTTTTTTCATATCTTCCGAGGTGTATAAAAACAAAAAAGCCACGCTTTTGGCGTGGCTTTAAATATTTTGAACTCAGATTAAGCTTCTGCTACCGGTTCGATTGAAACAGTCGATTTATCTGCACGGGTCTTTTTGAAAACCACTACGCCATTCGTCAGTGCGAACAGGGTGTGATCTTTACCCATTCCAACGTTCTTGCCCGGGTGGTGTTTTGTACCACGCTGACGAACGATGATATTTCCTGCGATAGCTTTCTGACCTCCGTAGATCTTAACGCCAAGTCGTTTGCTTTCCGATTCGCGGCCGTTCTTTACTTTACCTTCACCTTTTTTGTGTGCCATGATGTTTTCTCGTTAATCGTTGTGAGTGTTTAACCGATGCTTTCAATCTGCACCTTGGTGTACTGCTGGCGATGGCCGTTCTTCACGACATAGCCTTTTCTTCTTTTTTTCTTAAAGACAATCACTTTGTTGCCTTTGACATGTTCCAGTATCTTCCCTGATACCACAACACCTTTTACAGTAGGGGCGCCAATGTCTACGCTACCTCCATTATCAACGAGAAGAACTTTATCGAAGCTTACAGAAGCTCCTGCTTCACCGTCCATTTTGGGGGCATAGATATATTGATCTTTAGCCACCTTGAACTGTTTACCTGCAATGTCTACAATCGCGTACATAGCTTTTTAAAATTGGATTGCAAAGGTAGGAAAAGAATCCAGAACTGGACGACCAGGGTTTAATTATTTTGGGACATGTGCCTAAATCAGCTCAGAAAAATATTTTTTAAAAAAATGATGTGGGTGATAATCTCACAGAAAGCGGGAACACCGGGGATTTAAGGTATTATTTTACAGTTACTTATCTGTCCACAAAGCATCAACACGTTATCCACAATCGTTTAAAACAGCTCAAAAATGCTGTTTTGATTTTTAGAACGGTTCTATTTCATTTGTACACTTGACGGTGACCAGAGCCTGGCAGACCTGCCGGACTCTCAAACAAAAGCAAGATTTTATTAACGACTTAACACCAGTGATACTGGCCAAAACCGGCATCACTTTTAAATATTTTAGTTAAACCACTAAACCCCCTTTTTTACCATGAGCCAGGTACTTGAAGAACCAATCCTGAAGGAAAACAAAGACCGCTTTGTTCTCTTTCCCATTCGCCAACACGAGATCTGGAAATTCTATAAACAGGCGGAGGCCAGCTTCTGGACGGCCGAGGAAATTGACCTGAGTCATGACTTAAGAGATTGGGCAAACCTGAATGATGGTGAAAGACATTTCATTACCCATGTACTGGCATTCTTTGCTGCGAGCGATGGTATTGTAAACGAAAACCTGGCAGAACACTTTGTATCCGAAGTACAATACACCGAAGCCAAATTCTTCTACGGCTTCCAGATTGCCATTGAGAACATTCACTCTGAAACGTATTCATTACTGATTGATACATTGGTAAAGGATCCAAAGGAAAAGGATAAACTTTTCCATGCCATCGAAACGATGGATTGCGTGAAAAAGAAAGCCGACTGGGCACTGCGCTGGATCAATCAGGGTAACTTCCAGGAAAGGCTCATCGCCTTCGCTGCCGTGGAAGGGATCTTTTTCTCCGGATCATTCTGCTCCATCTTCTGGCTGAAGAAACGCGGACTGATGCCTGGCCTCAGCTTCTCCAACGAGTTGATCTCCCGTGATGAAGGCCTTCACTGCGATTTCGCATGCCACTTGTACACGCAGCATGTAGTCAACAAACTTCCTGAACAGACGGTGATTGACATTATCAAAGATGCCGTAGCCATTGAGAAAGAGTTTGTTACCGATGCGCTGCCGGTTAATCTGATTGGTATGAACGCCAATCAAATGTGTCAGTATATCGAGTTTGTTGCTGATCGCTTACTCGGTGAGCTCGGCTGCAAAAAAATCTTTAATGCTACCAATCCATTCGACTTCATGGAGATGATCTCGTTGAGAGGTAAAACCAATTTCTTCGAGAAGCGTGTGGCTGAATATCAGAAAGCCGGAGTAATGAAGAGCACTGAAAAAGAAAGCGCTCCGAAGTTTTCTCTTAACGAAGATTTTTAATTACATTCAAATCACTTTTTAAACTTTTCACAACAACCCCTAATTCCCACGATGCTTGTTTTAAAACGTGACGGACACAGAGAATCAGTAAAGTTTGACAAAATCACCGCTCGAATCGAAAAACTCTGCTACGGATTAGATCCGAAGTTCGTCAATCCTGTTGAAGTGGCCATGAAGGTGATCAATGGCCTGTACGATGGTGTCTCTACGCAGGAGTTGGACAATCTTGCTGCTGAAATTGCAGCAACGATGACGACCAAACATCCTGACTTCGCCAAGCTCGCTGCGCGTATTGCAGTTTCCAACTTGCACAAAGTGACCAGTAAGTCGTTCTCGAACACGATGAAACGGCTTTACACATATGTCGATCCGAAAACCGGTCAGAATGCTCCTCTCATCTCCAAGGAAACCTGGAAGGTGATCAAGGATCATGCAGCTGACCTCGATGAAGCGATCATCTACGATCGTGACTTCGGTTACGACTACTTTGGATTCAAAACGCTGGAACGTTCTTACCTGATGAAAATCGATGGAAAAGTGGTAGAACGTCCGCAGCATCTGTTAATGCGTGTGGCTGTGGGTATCCACGGGGAGGATATTCCTGCAGCAATCGAAACCTACAATCTTCTTTCTGAAAGATGGTTCACGCACGCAACACCTACACTGTTTAATGCCGGAACACCGAAGCCGCAGTTGTCTTCATGCTTCCTTCTGACCATGAAGGATGACAGCATCGATGGTATTTATGATACATTAAAGCAGTGCGCTAAAATTTCTCAGTCTGCCGGAGGTATCGGCTTGAGCATTCACAATGTGCGTGCGAAGGGTTCATACATCAAAGGAACAGGTGGAACATCCAACGGTATCGTTCCAATGCTGAGAAATTTCGACATGACAGCGCGCTATGTTGATCAGGGTGGTGGAAAACGCAAAGGAAGCTTTGCCGTTTACCTCGAACCATGGCACGCTGATGTTTTCGATTTCCTGGATCTGAAAAAGAACCACGGTAAAGAAGAGATGCGTGCACGCGATCTGTTCTACGCCATGTGGCTCCCGGACCTGTTCATGCAGCGTGTAGAGAACAACGAAATGTGGTCTCTCTTCTGCCCGAACGAAGCTCCTGGTTTAGCTGAAGTATATGGTGAAGAATTCGAGCGCCTTTACGACAAGTATGAAAAAGAAGGCCGTTTCCGTAAGCAGATAAAAGCACAAGACCTCTGGTTCGAAATTCTTGAGTCACAGATCGAAACCGGAACACCTTACATTCTTTATAAAGATGCTGCGAACAAAAAGTCTAACCAGAAGAACCTGGGAACGATCAAGTCCAGCAACCTGTGCACAGAAATTATTGAATACACGTCTCCGGATGAAGTAGCGGTTTGTAACCTGGCTTCACTGGCTCTTCCGAAGTTTGTAACCGAAGAAGGCAAGTTCGATCATCAGAAATTATATGAGATCACTAAGGTTGCTACCCGCAACCTGAACAAAGTGATCGACATCAATTACTACCCAGTTGTTGAAGCCCGCAATTCAAACATGCGTCACCGTCCGATTGGATTGGGCGTGCAAGGTTTGGCCGATGTATTCATTATGCTGCGTATGCCATTCGATTCAGAAGAGGCACGCAGACTGAATGAAGACATCTTCGAAACCATCTACTTCGGTGCGATGGAAGCTTCGATGGAGCAAGCTAAAGAACATGGCGCTTACGAAACGTTCAAAGGTTCACCCGTATCAAAAGGAATCTTCCAGTTTGATATGTGGGGTGTTAATCCAAAGAGCGGCCGCTGGGATTGGGAACAACTGAAGCGTGATGTGAAGCAACATGGTGTACGCAACTCTTTATTGGTTGCTCCGATGCCAACGGCTTCTACATCTCAGATCTTGGGTAACAACGAGTGCTTCGAGCCATACACTTCGAACATCTACACCCGCAGAACATTGTCCGGTGAATTCATCATTGCCAACAAGCATTTGATGAAAGACCTGATGAACCTCGGCTTGTGGAGCGAAACGATGCGTCAGAAGCTGATCGCTACTAACGGATCCGTTCAGGCTATTCCTGAAATTCCACAGAATATCAAGGATATCTATAAGACCGTATGGGAAATTTCTCAGAAGTCGATCATCGATATGTCTGCTGACCGCGGTGCCTACATCTGCCAGTCACAGAGCCTGAACATTCACTTGACCAACCCGAACTTCGGCAAGCTTACTTCTATGCACTTCTATGCGTGGAGAAGAGGTCTGAAGACCGGCATGTACTACCTGCGCTCAACTGCTGCTGCTGACGCCATCAAGTTCACGCTTGACAAGTCTGCTATCCAGCAACCCGCTGCTGCAGAAGCAACTGCTACCGAACAAGTAGCCGTAGCTGAAACCGTAACAACGGTAGACAACAATCAGCAAACCCTGCAATACGAGCAACGCGCTGTAGCGGATTACGAACAAAAAATGTCTGACATGGCTTGTTCATTGGATAATCCGGATGCATGTGAGGCTTGTGGAAGCTAAATAGAACCCGATTAAAATAGAGAAGCCCGGTTAGTAGCCGGGCTTTTTGTTTATGTATTATATTCGTCAGACAGCATCTATGAAAAAGATTCTCTATATCGCACTGATAACCGTTTTACACATTTCTTGTCAGAACAAAAAAACGATTGAGCAGCCCCAAACAGCTGACGCAGATTCATTAGTAACAATGCTTGAAGTGCCCGAAGAAATTGATAGTACTAAAGTGCAAGAAGCTTTTGATACTTCAAATTGCATTCGCGGGCAAGCTCAACCAATTTTAAAAAAAGATAAGTACCCCAACTCGACTTTTGTCATTAATAAGGATGGACTTACAGGCACTGAAACA
>DASXWH010000107.1:0-25683 GCA_036503775.1 Ohtaekwangia sp. | reverse complement strand
GGAATAGGTAATGACAGGTTTGCGTTCTTTGGCAGAAGCAATTTCACACTGCACACGCACGATCACATTTCGGGAGCGGGCATCAATGGAACGTTTGACCGGCTGTACAACGGTATTGCCGTCATTTTTCAACTGCAGTTTGTGGTACAGTGATTCCAGGAAAAGATCTTCCTGAAAAGCCTCTTCGGGAGAGAGAATAACTTCAACAGATTTCATGGGGAAGGGATTTATCCTTCAATACAGGCAAAGATAAGGAAGATGTATAAAATTTATATATCTGCTGACTGAGGCATTTCTCCGCCTGATTTTTCGCGATCAGGAGTCAACATCTCAGTCATCAGCCTAAATTAACGATGCCATTCCGCTAAAACTATTCCATTCATTTTGTTCTCTTCAGGTACTGCGGTGAATCACTTTTCCGTTAAAATCCGTTCAACCACCAAACCCGTGCCTTTTGAAACGATACCTGCTCGTTTTCTTTTTGCTCCTCTCCTCTCGCGGATTCTGCACGGATCCACCGGAATCATCCCTTATTGATCTTTCCATTTTCATTAAGGCAGATGTTTCCAGTACGTTTAAAACGCTTGTTATTCCCATCAGACGCGTACAAAACCTGATCGTTATTGAAGCCCGGATTGATACGCTCATTGGAAATTTTATCCTGGACACCGGATCCCCCTCGCTGGTGCTGAACAAAACGTATTTCAGAAAGGGCTGGAATGAAGGCGACCGGCTCGCGGCCAATGCTACGGGAAGTGTAAGCACATTCTCGCAAACCGATATCCGGAAATTTTCGCTGCGGGAACTATACTTTGAAAAATTGCAGGCTGATCTCACTGACCTTGGACTTATTGAAAACAAACGGGGCATCAAGATCCTGGGACTACTGGGCGTTAATTTGTTCACATCATTTGAAATGGTCATTGATCTCCATAAAAGTATTCTCTACTTACACCGGCTTGATGCCTATGGACTCGTGCCTGAAACTGAGCGTGTCGTGAAATCAACTCCGCTTATTAAGATGCCCTTCCAGCTAATGCGCAATATCATTACCATGGAAGTAACTGTGGCGGAAAAGAAGCTCGTATTTTGCCTGGATACGGGAGCAGAAACCAATACACTCAGCAATAAGTTATCGGGCCATATCCTTGAATCATTCCAGGTAAACAAGCGGATGGTGTTACTGGGGTCAGGCGGATCACGATCGGAGGTGCTGCTGGGAACACTGGATGAAATCACCGTAGGCGAAAAGACGTTTAAAAATATGCATACCGCCATCACGCGACTGGAAACACTGAGCGAAGCGTATGGAAGATCCATTGATGGTATCCTGGGAAATAACTTTTTGGTTAAAGGTATAATAAGCATCAACTTTGTACGGAAGGAATTCTGCATGTATCCTTTTGACATTGAAAAACCATGAGCAAACGATCTATCATAGCAACCCTTTTGGCACTGGCTTCCGGGATGATCTATGCTCAGCCGTCATCAATCCGAAAAGCATATCGCATCGAAGGCGACAATATTGTGCTGATCCTGGAGAAAGAATGGCCACGCCAGACACAGGAAAACGTACTGGAACAATCCGGCATGAAAAGTCTTTCGCTCGACACATTATGGAAGTTTGGCAGCATTGGTGGCATGGCCAAGAATGGATGGAAACTGTCATCCACCAAAACCGGATACCGCATTTATAAACCCGTAAGTGATCTGTCCGGGGATCTGAAGTTTGATAACGAAGTTGTACTCTTCAGCGACTTGTGGTTTAAGGTGCAGGAACAAACCCGCGCATCATTCGGATACAATGCATTTAAGAAAACATCGATCTATGCATTGAAAAACGGCAAGCGAAGATTTCATCTTCCGGGATATGAGAATGCGCGCGAAGTTTATTTATCCGGAACGTTTAATAACTGGAGCACACTGAAGACACCCATGATCAAATCAGACTCCGGGTGGGTTGCTGATGTACTATTAAATCCCGGAAAGCATGTTTACAAGTACATTATAGATGCCAAATGGATTCACGATGAACGAAATGCACTCCGCGAAAGTGACGGTTATACAGGGTTCAATTCGGTGTACTTCATGACCAACTATGAATTTTACCTGAAGGGATATCAGTACGCAAAAGAAGTAGTGGTTTCCGGAAGTTTCAACAACTGGAAGCAGCATGAACTCCGAATGAAGAAAACCGGTGATGGCTGGAAACTGCAGGTCTATCTCAAGGATGGTACTTACGAATATAAATTCATTGTCGATAAAGACTGGATTCGCGATCCGGCCAATCCGAACGTTAGCGGTGAACGGAATGGAATAGAGAATTCATTTTTACAGCTCGGTCCTTCTACCTACTTCCGGCTGGATGGATTCAAGTCTGCTAAACAGGTTATGGTAGCCGGTGAATTTAATGGGTGGAATGATCGTGCTCTTCAACTGAAACCAACAGCAACCGGTTGGGAACTACCCTATGTATTAGCTGCAGGGAATTATCAGTATAAATTCATTGTCGATGGTCAGTGGATTACAGATCCTGCCAATCCTCACTTTGCTGTACTGAGAGGATTTCAGAATTCATTAGTTTCCGTTCAACCCAATCATACATTCACCCTTCGCGGCCATACTTCAGCCCGGAACGTTGAATGTGCCGGAACGTTTAACAAATGGACCGGTTACACGATGAAAAAAATTCCGGATGGATGGGAGATTAGTCTTAATCTTCAGCCTGGCAAAGTACTCTACAAATTTGTCATCGATGGTCAGTGGATCATTGACCCGTCAAATGAATTGTGGGAACAAAACGAACATGGAACGGGCAACTCTGTACTCTGGATAGCTCCGCAATAATCGATACCGGCTTCCTCCATTTCAGCGTAGAATGCCTTCCACAGGCATTACTTTTTCAATGCCATTTGTATAATCTTATATTCAATGGCACAAACCTCTAAAAAGAAAAGAGTTATACGCATTGTTCTGATCGTAATAACATGCATTGCCATAGTCAGACTTATACTGCCGTATGTGGTACTCCGGTATGCTAACAAAACACTGGCAAACATGGATGGCTATTATGGCCATGTGAATGACATTGATATTGCCCTGTTGCGTGGAGCGTATAAACTCGACAGTATCTACCTGAATAAGATGGATTCTGCATCCGGAAAACAAACTCCATTCTTTGCAGCGTCTGTTGTTGATTTATCGGTTGAATGGAAAGCCTTGTTCAGTGGCTCTGTTGTAGGAGAACTGGTGTTTGAGAAACCTATGCTTCGCTTTACCAAGGATAAAGTAGAACCGAAAGCTGTCCGGAAAGACTCGGCAAGTTTCGATAAGCTGCTGGACGATTTTATGCCACTTCGGGTTAACCGGGTTGAAGTAAATGACGGCCGTATTCAATACATTGATGAATTCGCTAATCCACCGGTTGACATTCAGCTAACGCAAACCTACGCCACTGCGCTGAACTTACGCAACAGTTATGACTCCTCTGCTGTACTTCCGGCATCTATCACCGTCCGTGCGCATGTGTATGAAGGCGAGCTGTCAGTAAATATGAAACTTAATCCACTGGCTGAAGACCCTACGTTTGATCTGAATGCAGAAATAAAAAATACAAATCTCGTTAAGCTCAATGATTTCTTCCAGGCGTATGCCAAGGTTGATGTTAATAAGGGCAGGTTCGGGTTGTATACCGAAGTGGCCGCGAAGCGCGGACGGTTTTCCGGTTATGTAAAACCCATTATTAAAGATCTTGACGTATTGGGAAAAGAAGACCGTGATGATAACGTGCTGAGGCAATTGTGGGAAGCCATTGCAGGTGGGGTTGGTGAAGTATTCGAAAATCAACCACGCGATCAGGTGGCTACTAAAATACCTTTTGAAGGAAGTCTGAAAAATCCGGATACCAATGTATGGTTAGCCGTAGTGAATATTTTAGAAAATGCATTTATCCGCGCTATCCAGCCTTCTCTCGATCAGGAAATTAACATCGCCTCAGTAGATTCACCTGAAAAGGAAGAAAAGAAATCATTCCTGGAGAAAGTATTCGGTGGAAAAGACAGCGATAAAAAGAAAAAGAAGAAAGAACAAAAGGCTGCTGAACGAGACAAACGCAAAGCCAAGCGACAGGAAGAAAAGAAACCAAATGCATAACAAGATATCAAAGAAAAGAGCCTCATTTGAGGCTCTTTTTCGTTAGTTATATTTTGAATATTGCTTTATCACCTTCTCTGACTCCGGAACTTCACCTTTCTCCATAAAATTCCTGAACCGATTGAGATCTTCATTCAATACCGATTCAACAAACGGGTTTATAAATTTAGCCGCGAGAGATCCCAGATCACCACCTGGTAAACGATAGGATATCTGTACCGTAACTTCTGTACCCGGCATCGATGGTATTTCACTGAAAAGAATTTCTCCGGCATTGTCAATCGTTGAACCTGGCAATGATTGCCATGCGATATACTCGTTAGGAACATCTTCTGTGATTTCTGCTTCCCAAGAAAGCGTTCCGAATCCACCGGGAATCCGGGCTGTCCAGGTAGAATGTAATTCATCTTTTGGCGTAACCGATTGAAGGTGCTTCATAAATACCGGAAGATTTTCAAGCCTGCGCCAATATGTGTAAATCTCTTCACGCGGTTTATCAATCATGAATGTCAGCGAAGCTTCAATGGCTGAAGCATTCCTTTTACTCTCATTTCTTCCCACCAGGTTATTGAATACGCAATATCCGGTCAGGCCACGAGCCAGCAAGTAGCCACCACTGAGAAACATCGAAATACCTTTTCCTTTTTTAAGGCTTCGTATTCCGAATCCTGCCAGGGCTAACCCCCCGATTACGGACAATAACCGTTCACCGTTTCCTACATTGATGATGCTTGAACCTGTAGCCGGTGGCACCATGCTCATGGATTGACTCTCCCCTTTGTTCTTGATTTTCATGTTTACTTCTTTAGCGTTTTAGATTTTCTTCCTGATGACTGTTCTTCAAACACCGCTTGAATGGAATCAGCTACAGCGCTGTACATCCGGATTTCCGGAAGCAGGCCCTGAGCATAGTTCACAAGCCTTTTGTTCTTTCCGTTTTGGATCTGGTATTCAAACAGCGCCTCGGTTTCTGCGTGAGCTAGAACCTGGGTTTTGATGTAAGCACTGTCAAACGAAATTCCGGTAAGTGTTTCGGGAGCAGTTTTTATTTCTTCAGCATCGGCATCCAGTCCGGCAGGTATGGTGTACTGAAAGTAAGCAGCGAGTTCTTCCAGATCATTCAAAGCGTCTGCTTGATCATCTGCAATGGCAGATCCATAAATTCGTACTGCATCGGATTCACCTTTGACTTCAGCCAGGCTACCAAATTCAATTGCAGCATGACTGCTATAAGATGCCTGATCCATAAAGTCACGGTCCGCCTGCTGTAGAATATCTTCCTCAGTACTACCCGTATCATCACTGCAAGCGTACATTATCACGCATGACAATACGACCATTCCCACTATTCTTAACCCATGCATTCTCACGGCTTTTCCTGTTTCTGTAATTGGGTAAAAAAGGATTCCATTGCGATTTCCACAATTTGGTGGTTCATTGTGTATCACCTTGCCCTGTGTGTTGGTTCCATAGGATGTGTATTGGGCAATCTGCTTCTCACCCATTTGTGAATATCCGGGCATGAGTATTTAGTTATCACCACCACTACATAGTATCCTTTTACCATAATTACTGATTATGAGTGCTGCCTTTTTGACCGGAAAATGGAAAAAGCTGATCATGGCAAACTATTCCGTTGATCCAGAAATTCTCCAACCTTATGTTCCGCACGGTACAAAACTCAATTTCTGGAGAGGTCAATGTTATGTAACGCTTACAGGATTTATGTTTACCGATATGAGGTTTCTGGGAATTCAAGTCCCTTTTCATAGCCAGGTTCCTGAAATCAATTTTCGCTTCTATGTAGTTCCTGAACAAAATGGACAACTTGAACGAGGAGTTGTGTTTATAAAAGAAATGGTAAGCCGGCCATTGGTAGCGATGGCTGCCAATCTGTTGTACCGTGAAAATTATAGCGTGAAACCTGTTCGTTATGAGTGTGAATATCAAAACAACGATCAATTGATTTCTTATCATGTCAGGAACAATCACTGGAACAAAATTCAGGTACGTGCCGGAAAGGATCTGATCCCGATCAAACACGGCAGCGTAGAAGAATTTCTATCCTGGCAATTACGCGGATACACCAAAATAAATGATCAGCGAACTTCACAATTTACATTGCGGCACCCGATCTGGAATTTGTATCCCATAAAAAGCTATGACATTGACATCGATTTTGGTCAGCTTTATGGAAAGAGTTTCGAATTCCTGAAATATGAAAATCCGGATTCCATTTTTATAGCTGAAGGTTCTTCGGTTGCCATCATGCCCCGTGAAGCCATGATACCGCAGGCCTTACCATTCGAAATGATCAATCAACATCAGCTGTCAGAAGTACGATAGGTATTGCTACCTAGGTAAAGAAAGGCACACCTTCCTGTGCATACTTCTTCATACCTTCTTCGTTGATATCTACACCAATTCCAGGTTTTTCTGAAAGGGTGATAAATCCGTTTTCAACCTGTGGCCCGTCATGATGAACAATTTCTTTGTACATCGCATCGCGGTGAAAATAGATCTGCCATTCCATGATCATAAAATTCGGGACTGAAGCACATACGTGACACGATGCCATCGCACCCAGGTAAGACGCTACCATATGCGGGGCAAAGGGAACGTAATATAAATTTGCCAGGTTAGCAATGCGCTGACCTTCACCCAACCCACCTGCCTTTTGAAGATCAGGCATAATGATATCCACTGCACCTATTTCAAGCATCCTTCTGAATCCATAGGCGAGGTACACATTTTCGCCTGCACAGATTGGTGTGCTGGTTGAATCTGAAATGATCTTGTAGGCTTCAACATTTTCTGCAGGGACTGGTTCTTCGAGCCACATCAGATTCATTGGCTCCAGTAGTTTGGCTACTTTCTGTCCGGTGGGTGCATCGTAGCGGCCATGCATATCGCAGCAAATATCAAGAGTAGGTCCAACTGCATCACGTGCAGCTTTAACCTGGTCTACCATGCGTTGAAGTTCACCGGGACTGGCAGTCCAGTTATAGCGGTCGTACTTGGCCGGATCATTGGCCTGATCCAGATCAAATTTGATGGCATTGAAACCTAATTTTTTAGCCTCGAGAGCTGCATCCGCGAAGTCCTTAGGTTGAGGTTGTCTGTTTTGGTATAAAGCGGTGTCGCAGTACACACGGATCTTATCTCTGAACTTTCCGCCCAGCAACTGATAAACCGGAAGACCTAAGGCCTTGCCGGCCACATCCCAGAGTGCCGTGTCAATAGCCGACAATACTGCTATATACATACCCGCCTGTGCCCCGGCAAATACACCTGCTTTGCGTATCTCTTCAAAAAGTCTGTGCACGTTCAACGGGTTTTTCCCTTTCAGGAAAAATTCAAATCGTCTAATAAGGTGATATGAACCAGCAACAGCATCTACACCTTCTCCATAACCAGTTATGCCCTGATTGGTGGTTATTTTAACAAACAGGCTACCACCGTTCCGAATGAAGCCACATTTAACGCCTTCAATTTTCAGATCAGAAGGTGCTGATGATTTGGGTGTACGATCTATAGCCGTTTCAAAACTTTTTCCAAACGTAGCGAGCGGAGCAAAGACCGCTCCCGCAGTGATCGCCTTTTTAAAAAAATCGCGTCTTGATGATGAATTCATTTGTGTATTGTTTTAGTTTACCACGTCCGTTGTTTTAGTATTTCCTGAATCTGTTCGCGTGGAACAGGAAGTTCATTAATGTGTTCATTCAGCCATTTTGAAAAATCTTTTTCAATATCATCTGACCAACGGGTATCAATCTGGCCCGCTGTGTATTTTCCTTCTCGCAATCGCTGGTGTCCGAACATATCGCGGAGCCGTACGATCTCTGAAGTAACAACAACCTTCTCAGCCAGGTGTGGTGGAACGAAAACCACAACACCCATTTTTCCCAATACAACATCACCAGGCATTACAGTAACCGTACGTATGCGTGTTGGCCGGTTAATACCAACGATCATGGTAGTCAAATCCCTGTTCTGTCCCGTTCCCGGATTGTGATACGATGGATCATAACTCGTATAGAACGAAGTGAATCTGCCAATTTCTTTCAAGCCTTCTACATCGCGCAAAGCACCATCATACACGATTCCGTTTCCGGTTCGGGCATAGATGGCATTACCGACATTGTCACCGATAGTGGGTCCATTTCGTTTTGCGCCAAACTGATCTGCGACATATACATCACCTTTCTGCAACATCTCCACGGCCCAAACATTTTGCGCACGTCTCCCCTGCTTTCTTCCCAAGGAATCAATGACTTTCCACACATCAGGACGCCCCGGCATAAACGTTACCGTCACTGCACGCCCCACCAGTACACTATCCGGATTGATCACTTCCCATCCTTCAGCAATCTGATATTTATACCCTGCATTACTCATGACTACCCAGGCTTCTTCCACACTTACCGATTCCATTCTGCGCAGTATAGCATCGGGTACTTTTGGGCGTCCATCCGGGAAACGTTCTCCCTTCCATTCAGCCGTAAGGGCTTTCAGTTCCTCGGGAGAAAAAGAAATTATCTGATCGGTTGATAGTTGTGCCCTTGATGCCGCACCATTCAGGAGAATCAGGCAAACGATGAGCAGGGATTTTACAGGTGACATACGCGTTATGATTAATGGGTTCAATGGTGATGAGGGATATAACTATTTAATGTTTAACTATTTCTTCATTTTCATCGGGAGGTTCGTTCAATGGCTTTGAACGCCACCACAACGCCAGCGATGATCCGGTAATATTCATGGTTGGTGCAAACACAGCTGCTGCCAGACCTACGGTAGCAATCTTGCCCATTGCCAGTGCAAGGCTTGACGCGAGCCCGGCATTCTGCAACCCGACTTCAATAGCAATCGTGCGGCAGTCTTTTTCATTCATGCGCAACAGCCTGCCAGACCAGTACCCCAGAAAATATCCGCTCATGTTGTGAATAAGAACCGCGACAATCAGCAAAGGACCAACCACGAGCAGCGCATCTCGTCCGGCTGCCGTGATCACACAAACGATCAGCGCAATGGCGATCATCGAGAAGATCGGCATGATGTCATCCAGTATCTTAAATTTTCCATGCAGAAAGCGATTGAAGATCAACCCCGCTACAATAGGAAGGATCACAATCTGGAAAATATCCAGCATCATCTTCCAGAAGTCAACCTCCACATATTGACCGGCAAGTAACTGCATGAACGATGGCGTGACAAACGGTGCGATCATCGTAGAGATAGCCGTGAGGGTAACGGACAATGCCAGGTTAGCGCGGGCCAGGTAGGTCATCACATTTGATGCAAGTCCATTGGGGCAACTTCCGATCAGGATGATGCCGGCTGCCACTTCATCCGGAAATGAAAACAGGCGTGTGATCGTAAATGCTACCAGTGGCATGATGATATAATGGCATAGCACACCAACAATGACACCTTTCGGCATTTGCATCACCCGTGCGAAATCACGAAAGCTTAACCCTGTACCCATGCCAAACATCAGGATCTGCATCAGCGGGACGATCAGTTTCGAAAGCTTAAACTCCCCTACCGAAACAAAGTATTGCGGATAGTACATCGCTACACTGGCCGCAGCAAATATCCCGATGGTAAACGAATACCCCTTTAGTATTTCATGTTTACGAAAGCCCAGTGCAATCAGCAGGAAAAATGCCATCAGCAACCAGCCAGCATACACATGCGCTCCGGATATCGTAGCACCAATAAATCCGATCAAAAAAATTCCAGCAAGAATGAAAAATACTTTTGCACTGATACCTGACATGAAAAAAAAGTAACGTGTTATTAAATGTGTAAATATTGTTTAATGCGTCACGGGTTATTAGTCAATGGGAATACACTATTCTTTAAGGATCCTACCAATGCCTGTTGACCAATGACTTCTTTTTAACTCCAAAGCCTGTCCCACGATCTCTCCAGATTCCACTCCGGTGTGGGAGCAAAATATCCGGAGTTCTCAGGATCGAGGTGTTTTTTTACCACCTCATCATTTAATTCAATACCTAAACCCGGTGCATCCGGAACAATGGCAAAACCTTTTTCAACCATAGGTTTCTTTGTCTTCACCAGACTGGTCCAATAGTCAACATCTACTGAATGATGCTCAAGCGCCACAAAGTTTTGCGTAGCCGCAGCACAATGGACATTCGCCATGAAGGAAACCGGAGTTCCCGCAAAGTGCATAGCCATCGCTACACCTTTCTCTTCAGCATAGTCACCGATCTTCTTCGTTTCGAGTAATCCTCCTGACGTAGCCAGATCCGGATGAACCATATCTACCGCATGCGCATCGATCAGCTTGATAAATTCTTCCTTGAGGTAGATATCTTCACCGGTGAGCGTTGGTGTTTCAATGGCATCACTGATCATCCGCCAGTGATCTGTAAATTTCCAGGGGATCAGGTCTTCAAGCCAGGCCAGCCTGTATTTTTCTACGGCTCTTCCCAGACGTATGGCATTATTATGATCAAAGTGGCCGTAGTGATCAGATGCCAGCGGAATATCATATCCGATTTTCTCGCGGACCTTGGCAATGCGCTGTACCAGAAGATCAAGTCCTTTATCCGTGATCTGCACCTGCGTGAACGGATGTTCTGTTCCGCCATAGGTCATCGGTTCATTGGTCCATTGCCGCCCGATATCCCAGAAATTATTATTCACCGTTGTGCCGGGAATTCCCTTCAATAACTCAATGCCGAAATCCATTTTCATGAACGTGAAACCTTGTTCATCGAACCGCTTGCTGATCAGTGACGCAAACTCTGCTTCATCTCTTCCTTCCGGAGTATCGGCATACAGACGCACTTTATCTCTGTACTTCCCGCCAAGTAATTGGTATGCAGGAACGTTGTATGCTTTTCCGGCCAGGTCCCACAGCGCCATTTCCACTCCACATACTCCCCCACCCTGTCTTCCATGGAAACCAAATTGTTTGATCCGCTTAAAAATAAGTTCAACACTACAGGGATTCATGCCCATGATGCGGCTCTTTAAAAACATGGCATATCGCCAGGACGCCTGATCTCGCACTTCACCCAAACCATAGATACCCTGGTTGGTATCGATGCGGATAACCGGACACCGCGCATGACCATTCATGACCACCGCGTAACGCATATCGGTAATCTTCAGATCTGCGGGTGCTGAAGCACGATTCACTTTTGATGTCGATTGAGCTAGCGTATCTTCAATCGAGCTGAACATAAAGCCTCCGAGCATGATACCGCCCATACCGGCTTTCTTCAAAAAACTTCTGCGGTCATTTCCTTTTTCTATGGGCTGAGAAACTTCTTCAGGCTCTTTCATCCCGAGTTTCTCCAGGAATTTTTGTGATGGGTTCATGGCAATACATTTATGGGTTATTGTTTTTAGTCAATGGGCATTGGTCATTAGTCAATGGTAAAGCAAGAGGGTATTCCCAATGACCATTGACTATTGACCACTTTATTTACCAGGTACGTTTTTTCATATAGGCATCAAGCTCTTCACGTGACATCGGAAGCTTGCCCGGATTTTGATCCAGCCACTGCAGGAAATCCTTTTTGATTTCATCCGTCCATTGTTGATCGATCTGTCCGGGTGTATACTTTCCTTCGCGAAGACGCTGGTGGCCGAAGGCATCTCGCAGGGCAATGAACTCCGCATTGATCACCACATCTTCCACGAGGTGAGCCGGTATAAAAACAATCCCACCCTTCTTGGCCAGAACAGCATCACCCGGAAGAACGGTGGCGCGACCAATACGAATCGGTACATTGATTCCGCCCAGCATCATTTCCTGAATGTAAGACGGATCATATCCTTTTATCCAGGCATTGAAGCCTTCAATTTTTTCAAGACCTTCAGTATCACGTACGGATCCGTAGAACACTACACCATTTTTTGATTTGGCATAAATAGAATTTCCCAGATTGTCACCAATCAATGTACCATCCACAATTTTTCCATAGCTGTCGGCCACATAAACATCACCAGGTTTGAGCATATCAATGGGCCATGAATTAAAATTACCGATACGGTTTTCGGCCTTGCCTTTATCACGGATGATCTTATCAAAGTCGGGTCGCTTGGGCAGATATTGAACCGTAAGCGCTCTGCCGACCAAAACTTTATCCGGCCACAGGATCATCCACTCTCCTTCAAACTGATTGTTGTATCCGGCATTACGCAAAATTCCCCATGCCTCTTCCAGCGAAATATTTCTGAGTCGGTTCAGAATCTTGTCAGGGATATTCGGTCGTCCGTCCGGAAGACGTTCACCTTTCCATTCCGGAGTGATCGCAATGATCTGATCTCGCGTGAGCGTTACCTGCTGAGCCTTTGTGTATTTACAAAGTATACTCATCAGAAGTAGAATAAGGATTACAGTTCTTTTCATTTCAGGATAAGGTTGTAGTTAAATATAGAGGCCTGTGTAAATACAAGTTGTACAAAATTCACCACCGATTGCGGTGATATGGATGAATGGAATCGATTTCGGATGGAAGGCAATGTCTCGTCACATTTTCCTGATCACGGGATTTCCATCCGGATACCTCAGTATTAATTTAAAGCAAAACCGCGACAGGTTTGCTCACCAATTGAATAGTTTTTGTCGGGTAAAGTCGTGCAACTATGGAGCGAAATGCTTAGTGAGCCTGCTGCTGCGGGCGGGTGGATCTTAGGCGTGTAATACAGTTCTCGAGTGAGCGGTAATGGTGATAGTTCCCCTTCCAGATATGTCCTTTCAAAGCCGTTTTCTTTTCAGGTTGCTTGTCCAAACCACCTTCAAACCAATCACCATGTTCATGATCAATCAGGTATTTATCTGCATACCTCCAAAGTGTTTCGAACTTTTGGAAATACGCCATAGAATCATCCGGATAAAGATCAGCCATGAGCAGAAGTGTATTCAATCCTTCAGCCTGTGCCCACCAGTTTTTAGTCTCGTGTGTAATGGTTATCGCTGAACTCCCTTTGAAGTAATATCCTTCGTCATAAAATCCACCGGTTGTATTGTCCCATCCATTCGTAAGAGCATGGTCAACCATTTTCTTTGCGATACGGTATGTGACAGTATCATCTTTCAACTCCAGCACGTGTGATGCTTCGGTTAACAGGTAAGCCGTTTCAACATCATGGCCAAAAGAAACATGATCGAGTCTGTGATGTTCAGCAATTACAGCTTTTGTCGAATCGATAAAGGAAACAGGTGTCCAGTCAGGTGTAAAGAAAAGAGTCATGTACCCTTTAGGCGTTACGATGGTATCGCGGATGAGCTTCAACATTTCTTCCAGTCGTTCTTTTACCAATGGGTCAGGCCACACCTGATACAATTCGGTAAAGGCTTCGAGCAAATGGATCGAACTGTTCTGATCTTTATAACCCGTTTCAGCCAGCGATGATGTTTCCGGTGTACGAGGCATTCGCTCACCGTTGCGTTTCAAATGCTGGTAGTAACCGCTATATACTGAATCATGACTGTGTTTCTCCAGCCAGAGAAAAGCCTGCTTCACCAGGTTCAAGACAGCTGTATCTTCTGTTGCCTGATAGCAGGCCGCCAATGCATAAATACCAAATGCATTACCATAAGCGGTTTTTGAGGAGTCCTTAACATTCCCCTGGTAGTCTACCCGCGTATAAAAACCACCATACTGCTCATCCCACATCACCGCTTTCAAAAATTCAAAGCCATGCCGCGCATTTGCCTTATAACTATCAACACCGGAATAAAAGCGTGAAGCTCTGGCATTCGTCCAGGTATGACGTGCCTGGGTAACAATCATTTTATCCTGGTTGTCGGCAGGCTTAAAATCATGGGTGTAAGAACTTAGAAAGCCTCCGTATAGGGTGTCAACGGCAAGCGGATACCATTTCTCCAGCGTTTCATAACGAAGCGAGTTGTCCATTTCATCGGCTATACGCGACCGTGAATTATTTTTGTCTGTACATCCCAGAACAATAACCAACGCAAATATTACAGCCGGGGTCTTCATATAGAAAAGTCAATCTATAAAAGTAAGCTAAACCTCTATAAACAAAAACCACCGGCCAATTGACGGTGGTTAACTATTGTAATGGATTGTACTTCAGATCAGATCAAAAGCCCGGGCATACTGGGCGAGTTGAAATGAAGAGTTCGCGTTGAGCTTTCGTTTGATATTTTTCCGGTGGGTTTCTACAGTAGATACAGAGATGCAAAGCTCTCTGGCTATTTCTGCCGAACTGTTTCCTAATGCCAGCAACCGGAGAACATCACACTCGCGTTTACCCAACCTGGAAAAGATCTGGTGATGATTACGAAGGAAGGTATTTTCATCAAGCAGGCGCGTTACCTTGGCGGTAACATGATGATGCGGATCAATGGGTAATGCATTGGTGATGGTTAGCAAGGGCATGCCGTCTTCATCGCGACTGAATATCTTCGTAACACTCAGGTACCAATCCCATTCCCGCTCGCGTGAGGTACGTACCTGCTGAAAATATGATATAGAATCATCGGTATTCTGTTGCAGCAAGCGCGTTATTTTAGGCACGTAGTCATTTACATCCTCTACATTCAGAAATCGTTCGAAATATTCCTGGCCGTGCATGCCAATGATCTCATCCCTTCTTTTGCCTAACAACTCAAGTCCTTTATCCGAAATAAAGCGGACTATAAAATCAGGAAGTTCATGAATAATAACTACGCTGGGAATCTGATCAGCCAGGGCAGCAACGCCTGAAATTTTCTGATCAATGGATTGAAGTAAAGCGGCAGACTTTACCAACATGGCAGTCTAAAAGGGTTAGGGTTATGAATAATTAAAGACAACAACTTTACAAAAACATTTCCAGAAACAGCAGGAGATTTTCCCCAATATGGTTTCGTATAAATACACGGATTCTGATAAAGATTAAGGGGGTACATTCCGTCAACCAGATTATTTCCCTCCAAAAGATTTCAGTTTGGGATGAATCTGTTTCCTTTTGGGAAGCTGGTTTCCATCAGATTCTTCAATGGAGATCAAGGTGGTCTTCCAACCCTACCAAAACATTCTTTACTTTTGCCTGCCCTGAACCATGAACCTGAAGAACATCTTACAAAAGCTCAAGAAAATATTCCTCGTTTTTTTTACCGCTCAACTCATCTATATTTTCATCCTCCGGTGGGTTGATCCTCCCATAACGGTTACCCAGCTCGTTAGCTGGGTAAAAGGAAACGGTTTAAAACGCGACTATGTAAATTTTGAGGATATCTCAACCAATGCCGGCCTGGCTGTAATGGCTGCCGAAGATCAATTGTTTCCCGATCATAATGGCCTGGACTGGAAAAGCATTGAAAAGGCATTGGAGCACAACCAGAAAAAGAAAACCGTCCATGGCGCCTCAACAATCAGTCAGCAGGTGGCCAAGAATGTTTTCCTGTGGCAGGGGCGCGACTGGATCCGGAAAGGGCTGGAAGTCTATTTCACCTTTATGATTGAGACCATCTGGGGCAAGCAACGCATCCTCGAAGTATACCTGAATGTAGTGGAGATGGGTAATGGAATATTCGGGATTGAGGCCGCCTCCCGGTCGTACTTTAAAAAGCCCGCTAAAAAGCTCACCCGTACTGAAGCAGCGATGATCGCGGCCTGTCTGCCTAATCCCAAGAAATACAAGGTAAAACCCCTCTCTTCATATATAAACCGAAGACATCAATGGGTATTAGCACAGATGAACAATCTTACTGGTGATCCGGATATAGAAAGGGTTTTGGGCATCGAGAAGAAAAAGAAATAATTCCAGATTCCAGATTAATACGATCACAAACCTGGAATATGGAATATGAAATTTGGAATTTGATACAGAAACCGTTTGAAGTCATTCAAAAATTATCAATTCGCAGGTGATTGTATTTCGTGCATTTCCACTGGATCATTTTCGTTATTTTTGCAGCTTGATCTGATTACAACACATGATTGCAGCGAATAACTTATCCCTTCAGTTCGGCAAGCGGGTACTTTTTGATGAGGTAAACCTAAAATTCACCAGTGGTAACTGTTATGGTGTTATTGGTGCCAACGGAGCCGGGAAATCCACTTTCCTTAAGATCCTGGCTGGAGATATTGACCCAACCCGTGGAAACGTAAGCATTGATCCTGGAAAACGGATGGCGGTTCTCCGTCAGAACCACCATGAATTTGACGAAGTATCGGTGCTTGACACCGTTATGATGGGCCACAGTAAATTATGGAGCATCATGAAGGAAAAGGACGCTATTTATGAGCGCCCCGATTTTTCGGAAGCGGATGGTATCCGGGCCTCAGAACTGGAAGCCGAGTTCTCGGAAATGAATGGCTGGAACGCACAGTCGGATGCTGCTGCCCTGTTAAGTGGATTAGGCATAGCTGAAGAAGATCATTATAAACTGGTGAAGGAATTGAGCGGTAATCAAAAAGTCCGCGTGCTCCTCGCCCAGGCACTTTTTGGAAATCCGGATATCCTCATCCTCGATGAACCTACCAACGATCTTGACATTCACACCATCACCTGGCTTGAAGACTTCCTGCTGGAATTCAAGAACACGGTTATTGTGGTATCGCACGACCGTCACTTTCTGGACACAGTGTGTACCCACATTGTAGATATTGATTTCAGCGCTATTAAGTTATACACGGGTAACTATACGTTCTGGTACCAGTCCAGTCAGCTGGCGTTGCAGCAACGTTCATCGGCTAACAAGAAGGCCGAAGAAAAGAAAAAGGAATTGCAGGAGTTCATTGCGCGATTCAGTGCCAATGCTTCTAAATCCAGACAAGCTACAAGCCGCAGAAAACTTCTGGAAAAGATCAACGTGGACGACATCCAACCGTCAACGCGCAGGTATCCGGCTATTATCTATCAGCAGAAACGTCAGGCCGGTGACCAGATCTTACACATTGAAAACCTCAGCTACTCCCTGAACGGAAATGTACTGTTCAAGAACCTGGATGTCTATGTAAATAAAGGTGACAAGATCGCTGTGCTCAGTAAGGAAAGCCTCGCGATCACATCGTTCTTTCAGATCCTGGCCGGAGAACTTAAACCCGATTCAGGTGAATTCAAATTCGGCCAGACGATCACACCGGCTTATTTACCCAGCAACAACGAAAGCTTCTTTCAGTCGGATGATAACCTGATTGACTGGCTGCGTCAGTTTGCTGAAGATGAAAACAAAGATGAAGTGTACGTCCGTGGATTCTTAGGTAAGATGTTGTTCTCCGGTGAGGAAGTATTCAAGAAATGTAATGTACTCTCCGGAGGAGAAAAAGTGCGTTGTATGATCTCCCGTACCATGCTGGCCGGTGCCAACCTGCTGATCCTGGATGAACCAACCAACCACCTTGACTTGGAATCGATCACCGCATTTAACAATGCGCTTAAAGATTTCCCGGGTACAGTACTCTTTACCTCACACGATCACGAGTTTACCAACACAGTAGCCAACCGTATTATCGAAATATCTCCGAATGGATTTATCGATAAGCTCATGACGTACGATGAGTATATTGATAGTGAGAAGGTAGCAGAACAGAAAGAAGCGCTGTACGCCTGATCCAACACTCAGGAATAACGGGTTTGCAGTTTGGCTGTCCTGACAAACAAGGAAGGATAGTCAACGACAAAACCTGACTCATCAACCGTGATGTTCGCTTCGAAATCATTGGGAACATTTTCGTAATGATAAGCTGTGTCCGAGAGCCGGATATATTTTTGGGTGACACGTGTAATTTTTTGTTCCAGCAGATCGAGATAGATCACGTTGATACGGTGTTCATTACCTGGAGCCGACCGAAGTCTGTTGATCGGCAAAGTATTTGTAAAAGGTGTTAACGGAATATCCACATCCAGACAGCCTTCAAATTCAGGTGCATGCACACCATTCCTGTTCCAGTTTCCTTTTCCATCACTCTCCAAACGTATGTGCTCACTTTGGTTGCTATGCCGGCTTTGGATCTCACAATAGACGGTCTGCCAGTCCGGATCGGTGATGATCTGATAGTCTACCCGGTACACCGTTGCACCGTACTTTCCAATAATCACAGAGTTGATTTCAGAACCCTTAGATGAAGTATTCACCAGACAATTTTCCAGCGAGTAATATTCCCGGCCTGTCCAAAGCAAGTTTGTCTGCATGTCCTAAAATAGGTAATCCCGATACCATATCGATGTTAACATTTCAGAATTCTATCCGATAGCTTACTATCGGTAAAAATCCTACCTGATTCTTTAAGCGAATACTTTCCGAGGGATCATCGTAATAGTAATAGGCAGGATTAACATGATCTGTTACATTCTGAATATCGATACGCCATTCTACGGCAAACTTCGGTTTGTTCCTGCGATACACCAGCTGAAGATCGGTACGGAAATAATCGGGCAAGCTGGGTTCAAAAGCGTTGTCAAGTTCATATACCACCTGACCAGCTTCGACAGACGCGGCAAGGTCAATGGGTATGTATCGCCTTCCTCCTGCTCCCGTTACTTTCAGGTTCACACCCAGTACATCACGTCCGCTGCGAACATTGAACTCCTTCCCTATCAGCACATGGTAATTGTAATTTCCGTTATACGCTGTATTGCGCTCAGGCCCATCGGCAATCTGAAACCGGGATTGAAACAATGAACCGTTCACGAGGTAATAGAAATTTCGGGAGAACGATTTTTCAAAGGATACTTCTACACCATAGTTCCTTCCGTTACCATTATTAATCAATGTATCGGTAATGAACCCTGAGTCCTCGTTCATAGACGCATATACTGAAGCGGGATTTGACTGCACCGGTGCGTTGTACAATTCCTGGTAGTAGCTTTCTATTTTTAATTTGCTATCCCGCTGAATCGAATGTTCATACCCGACTATAAAATGATCAGCACGCGTGAAGCCCAGGTTCTTATTGATCTGAACTTCATCACCACCTGCCTGGTGATCCCGTGCCAGGTAGTATTGTAGGTTTTCTATGCGACTGTGTTTTCCATATCCTGCCGTTAACGCTGTGCGGTGATTTACCTTCCAGCGGATGGCAGCACGTGGCTCGAATGAATGATCATCCGTCAATCCAAAATGAATGAAATGAAATCCATAGACAGCCGACAGTGAAGGTGAAAAGGAATGTCGTGCTGATACGAATCCCTGCTGAATAGAGGTACTGTTCTTTTCACTAAAGTTTACGATCTCCTCATAAGACTGATTTTCCGGATCGAGATTCCGCAGGTAAAAATCATAGAACAGTTTACTGAAAATCAAACCTCCGTCCAGGGTAAACACATCCGAGAATTTATGTGTGGCCTGAACTACAGATCGTACATACGACTTCCTATAATTTTCTTCCAGTTTCAGTACACCGCCACTTAATCCCCTTATCTCATTATCATTGGTGATCCGCGTACCTGACCACGATAACGATGCCTGCAGTAACGTATGATCAAATGCCCGCTGATACGTCAGACCGGTAACGCCCAAGTCCGACCTGTCATCATTTACTACCTCGTTATTCGCACGACTGGATTTACTGACACCACCTATTCCGAAAAGTGAAAGCTTCCCTTGCTGGAAGGGTACATCCACCTTGAACGAGACATCCTGGTAATTTTTAAATTCACCTGCCGCATTCAGATCAACGCCAAGCTGATCCAGAATATCCAAAGTTGAATACCGGTAATTGATCAGGTAAGATGATGTATGACGCGCATTGAAAGGTCCCTCCGTTGAAGCTTCTATTCCGAGCAAGCCAGCCTGAATGGAATGTTCAGCACGTTCATTATTTCCGCTACGCAACGCCATATCAAACACAGCGGACAACGCATTGCCATAGCCTGCCGGAAATGCTCCGGTAAGAAAAATAGAATTATCAATCATGTTTGCACTCAGAACACTGACGATCCCATTAGAGGATCCTTCGGTAGCAAAATGATTAGGATTAGGTACTTCTATGCCTTCCACCCGCCAAAGCACACCTCGCGGTGAATTGCCACGCACGATCAACGCGTTACTTTCATCACTCGCCCCCGTTACACCGGCATAACCGGAAGCCATCCGTGCCGGATCACCAAAACTTCCAGCATAACGTTTTGTTTCTTCTACTGAGAACTCGCGGCTGCTGACAATGTCACCCCGCGAACTAAGCTCTTTACCGGTTGCTGTTGCTGTGATAACTACCTCGTCCATGGCGGTGACGGATTCAGCTATTGGTATCTCCAATACCAGCTCCTTGCCTGTTCCCAGCAAAATGTTCGAAATGATCTTTGAATCGTAGCCGATGCTGGAGACGCGGATCGTGGTTCTCCCCACCGGGACATGACTGATCTTAAATTTTCCGTCCGCATCAGAGGTAGCCCCTAACAATGGATTAGAATCTACAATGATGATGCTGACACCGGGAATGGGAGAATGTGTTGATAGATCAACTACCACTCCCCTTACGGTTTGCACTACAGGAGCCGGAGCTTTCCGCAGGATGATTCTTCCGTGAGCAACTTTATACTCCACATGAAGTGGCCGCAGCAACATATTCAGAATCTCTTCAAGTCTTCTATTCTCGGCTAACAACGACACATATGTACCTACCGGTACGATATCATCACTATAGGAAAATTCAGTAGCCGACAAGCTGCCGATTTTGACCAGCGCGGCTTCCAGTGTTACCTGATCCAGATCAACTGAAATTCTTTTTTCAAGCGGGCTTGATTGCGCTATGGCTATTAAAGGGAAACCTAATATGATCAGCAATGCTGCTCTCATGGTGTTTCTGTTGCGCAGCCGTCTCCATCAAAAACATACTCCTTGTTCTGGTGCACTACATTGATGTTCATGGAAAGGCTTATGGCTTCGATAACTTCTTCCAGTGTAGGATTGGTGAATGAACTCGTGAACCGGCATTTCTCAATGACCGGGTTTTTAATATTGATTGAAATCTGAAAGTAATGCTCAAGTGTTTGTGCTACTTCGATAAGGTTTGTTTTCAGGAATACAAGTTTACCTGTCCGCCAGGCCATTTTATTTTCATTGGAAGCGTCAGCAGACGATAACACCCGGGTAATCTTGTTCATCGTACTGAGTTCTCCAGGTGTCAATTCTACCTGATGATCACCTGAGGCAACGCGCACCTTTCCGGTAGCTACATAAACTTCTTCCAGCGTATTATGACTGTACGCGCTGACATTGAATGATGTGCCCAGCACCCTGATTTGCGACTGTGGGGTAGTGATCACAAATGGTTTTTCCGTATCGGGTGTTACATCAAAGAAAGCCTCTCCGTCAAGCTGAATATTTCGTTCGTTGTTGAAATCCGATGAATAGATCAACCGGCTTTTCGTGTTAAGCCACACCGTTGATCCATCCGGAAGTGAGACACGCCTTTTTTCGTTTTCACTTTGCAGAACAATGTCATCGGTTCTGACCGCCATGCGATAGACCAGTGCAGCACATACGGCCATAAGGATCAGGGATGCCGCAACCTTAACGAACAACCTGCGATTCTGCAGATTTACCTGCTTACCTTCCAAGTCGTAGAGTTTCGTTTTCAGTCTTGACCATTCTTCACTTGTCCTGAAGTCAGGTGTCACTACTGTACTCTTTTCTTCCCAGATCCTTTTATACTCCTGCAACGTGTTATTATTATCGGCCGACAAGGCAGCCCACGCATCAAGCTGTTGTTTTTCCTCCGCTGTCGCGGTCCCGGAGAGAAATTTCAGAATCAAATGATCAGGCTGATCAGACATTATACGTTGCTTAGGTAGATATCAAAAGTAATAGTATCCATTCCATTTTCATCCTGCGTTACTGTTAAAATTCTCTCCTGCGCCTGCGTTGTACTGGCCCAGGGATCGGTATCAATAAATGGATCATCTTTGAAATAGATCTGTGACACCAGTTCCTGATAACCGGGTGCAGTGATGCGGAAGTGAATATGACTTGGCCGGAAGGTACCGCCATTTAAATACCTTCCCGGGATAATGGTTTTGAAACGGTATACACCATCCTCACCTGTTTTATATTTTCCCCTGAACAGAAAATCCTCAGACACGTCATATTCACCATCCGTATTTGCATTCCAGATTTCAACCGTAGCATCTTTCAAGACGTCATCACAATTTCCATAAACTTTTCCGATGATCGCCAATGGCTCAGTCACATCTCCATCAGGAATGATATTTTCGCGCAATGGAGAATTGGCTTTATAATAAGGTCCGAGAATATCAGCTGTTGTTTCACAGGTATCGGAGGGGTCTGGGTTTACTCCATCATCTTTACAACCGTGAGCCACTGGTATACTTATTCCCACTGCCAGCCAGGCCGAAGTTTTAAGAAAGTTTCTTCGGGAAACAGAACTAGTGCTCATACCTGAAAATAGAAAGTTTTGATCCGTTGAAATAACTATTGGGTATGCCAGGAGAAACTGACAGGATCTCACCTATGCCACGTGCATAATACCGATGCGTTAAATGAACATAGGAATAGGTGCCATCATTGTATGTAACTTCTTCGCGCATCACGATCACATCATGGTAGGTCTTTCCTTTTACTAAGAACGCATTCAGGGGTCGCTCTGCAAAGATTTCCGTTTTCCAGTATTCACTTTCATTCCGGATCCAGGATTCTCCCGGAGAAAGTGACGTATCCAGAAACAGATACTCCTGGTTGTTATAAACATCCCATTCATAATATTTATGTCCCTGTCTCCGGGCAATCTTTGCTACATCATAAACGCCCCGGACAATCGTGTAATTTTTCCCATGGATCACCGTATCTTCCCACACATACTGAAACCAGTTCGGGTAATCTGCATTACAATCTGAATAATCACATCCCCATTCGGAAATATATTGCCAGGTAGCATTTTCTCTCATCGGATAGAAATCACCTGACCGGTTTATCGTGCTGTCTGAATCATCGCACGATCCGATCAGGACAACTCCCAGAATAAGGACGATCGGTTTAAATACTGAATATCTTTTCATACTGATTTGATTTACCATCCGCGGCTTTCAAAATATCCTTTCACAATAATATGCTCACCCCATTGCGGGTTAACACTCCACCGTATTCCCCATTTGGAATCGATAGGTAACACAGTCATACTCATCGTAAAATACCCTTTCAACAAGCGCGCTGTTGATTCTGTGATCACCAGTTCTCCGGATACATTCTCATAAGCCCAATCGCCATGCAGATTATAGTAATGCTGATTCAGCATGGCCTGTGACTGAGAATTCATAGGCCAAAGCTTTCCTTGATCCCATACTTCATTTTCATTTCCGGTAGTGAGCAACAGGTAAGCAAACGTAGCATAGGGAGATTCACTGTATTTAGTGATAAACTCAGGGTCTTCGAACCGGATCTGGCTATAGGATCCAAGACCGATCGCCTCACCCCTTCTTGTGAGTACTTTCTCACCTTTGTCATTAAAAATTTCCAGATAGTAAGTACCTGGTTTTAGCTCCGGAAATCCAGCTTCTTCCGAACAGGAAGAAAGCACGATGGCGGATGCTATTGCGAGGTTGAAAACATTCATAGGCTTCCTTTACCTATAAGACAGGCAGACCTGGCTGTTCCTCCCCTTTTGAAGAAATTATTTTTAAGAAAGTACCAATAAAAAGAACAGCATCAGATAGTCTTTTAATGCCATTCGCAAGAGATTCAGTGCTTTCATCATTTCCTTTTCAACAGCTTTGAGAGAGATATTCAGACTTTCCGCTACTTCCCGGTAACTCATTTCTTCGAACCGGATGAGCGTAAACACAGCCCTGGTACGGGGAGGAAGCGCAGCTATTGCCTGGTCTATCTTTGCTGATAATTCCTGCGCATGATGTGATTGCTCAACGAGGTTCGCAGAAGTTCTCGGATCACTTTCGGAATACTCAAAGGAAGCGAGTTTTTTACTTCGCTCCAGGAAATTAAGACATGTGTTGACTACGGCACGCTTCAGGTAAAATTCAAGCGACACCTGTATGCTCAGGTTTTTCCGGGACTGCCAGAGTTTAAGGTAAACATCGTGCACCATATCCCGTGCGGTATCTGCATCACCCGTGATCTTAAAACCAATACGGCAAAGCGCTACATGATATGTCAGGAAAATAGTCTGTAGAGCAGACTGATCATCCTGCTGTAATGATTCAATAAGATGACGTTCATGTTCAGAGACCACGGTGTTTTGATGCTCAGCCGGGTCAAAGAAAATAAAAAAGCGCGATAAACAACAATGCAGCGTTTGCTGTGAATCATTTACCCGTTTCTACCAGCTTCTTTATTTCTTTAAGGATAGGGTTCCAGCCTTCACCGTTGTTGTATGAATCGCGGTATCTCCGTTCACCATCTGCTACGGCAGCATAATCACCTTGCGTTACTGTAAAGTGGGTCTTTCCATTTTCTTCTATAAGTTCATAGGTAACGGCCAGGTAATTCTCTGACTTATCATCGATGCCGGAAAGCGGATCAATGGTTGTATAGACCAGCCTTCTGTTGGGTACGATGTCCAGAATATTTCCTTTCACAAAAATGACTTCCTTGCCTTCATGCATACCTTTCCACAACAGCTCCGATCCTACTTTCCAGCTGGAGACTGTTTCGCAACCAAACATGTATTTTTTTGTGAGCTCTGGTTTGGTAAGTGCATCCCATACCGTAGAAGCAGGAGCATCAATGGTGATGCTGTTCTGAATGATCAATGGATTTTTCATAGCTATAGGGGTTATTTGCCCTAAAGAAACCATCTGCCCGTGACAACAGTATGTCAGCAGGGATTAAAAAATCCTTCTTTTTCTCATCCCTCCCATATACCATTTGCTGCTGTCAGTATGATGGGTATGTCATCCGTAACAACAATGGTGTGTTCGTGTTGTGCCATAAAGCCACCTTTATTTCCAACCAGCGTCCAGCCATCGCGCAGTGTTTCAGCATAGGTTGATGTTGTGGATATAAATGTCTCGACAGCAATGACCGTGTTTTTCTTAAACCGGGTAGTGTTAAAACGGTCCCTGTAATTCGCCACCTCTCCGGGTTCTTCGTGAAGGCTTTTTCCTATTCCATGTCCTGTGAGGTTCCGGATGACTTTATACCCTTGCTTTCTGGCTTCTGTTTCGATCAGGTGCCCGATATCTGAAATACGAACTCCACCTTTTATCTTATAAATAGCCTTATGCAAAATCTGTTTTGATGCGTCTATAAGTTTCTGATGTCTGTTGATATCGGCACCCAGTACAAATGAGCCCCCGTTATCAGACCAGAAACCATTAAGCTCTGCAGAAACATCAATGTTCACCAGGTCACCTTCCTTTAAGATCCTGGCATCAGAAGGGATACCGTGACAGAATTCATTGTTCACACTGATGCAGGTATAGCCCGGGAATCCATAGGTGAGAAACGGAGCTGATCTCGCACCAAAGTCCGCCAGGATGGCTGCACCATAGTCATCAAGCTGTTTTGTACTCATACCCGGCCGGGCATAATTTCTCATTTCTCTTAAGGTGAATGCCACTGCTTCACTTGCCTTTTGCATCCCGCTCAGTTCTGTTTCTTTTGTTATTGACATA
>DASXWH010000106.1:0-3969 GCA_036503775.1 Ohtaekwangia sp. | reverse complement strand
CATCCGCACGCATTCCTGAATACCTTCCGTTATCGAAGGATGCGGGTGAACACATTCCGCTAGCTCTTCGATCCCTTTGTTCATGGAGATCAGTACGGCAACCGCCTGAATAGCGCTTGACGCATGATTACCCACTATTTTCAGGCCAAGAATCTTCATGTGCTCGTCATTGGTCACTAATAGTTTTATAAAACCCTGCGTATTCCGCTTGGCAATGGCTCTGGGGATACAACTGTAATCCAGCGTTACCACTTTATAATCAATTCCTTTTTCGCGGGCGTGTGTTTCATTGATACCAACACCTGCCACTTCCGGATTCAGGAACATAATGGTGCTGATATTCTCATACACCAGCTTACGATCCGGGTTCCCAAATATCTTTTCCACCGCGTAGCGTCCTTCCAGTTCGCCCACATTCACCAGTGAAATATCTGCCGTGATATCTCCTACTGCATAGATGTTCGAAACGTTCGTCTGTGTGTCGTTATCTTCAATGCCACGTTTACTGATGCTGATGCCCACCGAATCATCCCATAACTCTTCATAGTTAGGTGTTCGGCCAACCGCTACGAGTGCTTTCGCTACGTTGAATACCTCTTTACTTGAATCGTTGTATTCCAGCTCATACTCCACACGGTCATGCTTCACTTCCATACGGATCAATCGGGAGTTCCGGTGGATCAGTACTCCATTGTTCTCCATGTTCCGTTCGATAACTTTAACGATATCTGCATCTTCAAAAGGAAGGATGCGGTCACCCTTATCAATCAGGTGCACTTTTGTTTTTCCAAACCCGGAAAAAATAGTAGCGTATTCACAACCGATCACCCCGGCTCCCACGATCACCATACTTTCGGGAAAGTCTTCGATGTTCTCGATCCCTTCACTCGTCATCACGATCTTTTCATCGATGGGCAATTCGGGCAGGTAACGTGGACGGCTTCCTGTGGCCAGGATAATATGCTCTGCCCATACCACCTCTTTATTAAATCCACCGGTATCGATTTCAACTTCATGCTGACCGATCAGACGCGCGTTACCTTTCTTAAATGTCAGCAGATGTGCATGATGTGAATTCTCCATCTGATGCATGTGATCTTCCAGCATCGCCTTCCGTTCCTCCACGGCCCGGATCACCTCAGCCTGAATTTCCTTATAGTTAATACTGGGAACTTCAATATTAAATCGTTTGAGGTTTTTCCGGAACGATGCCGTTTCACGCGAAAGCTCCCACCATGTTTTGGAGGATAAGGCACCATTGGTAACTCCGGCACCACCTACCTTATTCTTTTCAATCAGTAACGTCTTCTTTTTAAAATCAACAGACCGCATGGCTGCGGCATAGCCGGACGGGCCGGCTCCGATAACGATTAGGTCGAATTTATCCATACTAAAGCGACAGTGATAAACCGTTAAGTTACAATATAGAGGCGTTGATTGAAAGGCAATTTGCTACCAAAAAGTACTCCGTCCCGGTTACCTTTCCCCATATAGATTACGGTTATTGTTAGCGACTTATTGTTACATTTGAAAAACCGCTCACGTTGATTTCTCCGGCCGAATGAATCTTTTGTACACTATTCTTTATTCAGGACATCATTTTGTCAAATCGGCTTCCGGCAAAAGAGGGGTAGTTTTGTCCAATGCCCTCGGAGTGATTCTGTTTGCCGTTAGTATAATTCTTTCTATTCCGTACTACTTTACGTATGGGTGGAATGTGGTGACCGCAGCCATTCCCACCATCGGTGCACTTGGATTATTTGCTATTGTGCTGAACCGGATTGGACTCACCAACACCGGCCGTACCTGGGTATCACTTTTTATTCCCGTGGTCGTCACCACGCTGTCGCTTTACAGCAAAACCATCTATTATGAGCGACAGGAAGAGCTGGACTACTTCACATTCCGCTTCTTTATCATGACGGCCTGCGCTTTTCCGTGGATACTGTTCTCCTTTAACGAACGGAGACAATTGATACTAAGTGCTGGGGCAACGTTGCTGGTGCTGATGCTGTTCGATCCGCTTCACCATTACTTTGACGTACCCTACCGGCATGAACAACTCAGTGTTCAGACGTATTATTTTACCAATGTTGTTATCCTGATCTCCTACTTCGTTATGGTTGGCTCACTGGCTTCTTTAAAGTGGGTACTTGAAAGAAATGAAAGACGTAACCTGGAACTGATCGGTGAGCTCAACGACACCAATAAAATACTGCTTGAAAAAAATGCCGAGATCGAAGCGCAGACAGCCGAGCTGATGGCACAGAGTGAAGTGCTGCAGTTAAACCAAAAGCAATTGCTGGATGCCTATGAAGTGATCAACGTTCAGAAATCAAAACTGCAATCGCAGAACAAAAATCTCAGTGCCGAGCTTCTCGAAAAAAATAAAGACCTCACGGAAACAAACTCCGAACTCATCAAGCATAACAATGAACTGCGCCAGTTCTCCTATACGGTTTCGCACAACCTTCGCGGGCCGGTAGCCAGCTTACTGGGACTCGTGGAGTTACTTGATAGCAAAAAACTGAATACGGAAGATGCCGAAGTGATTAACCATATTAAGACATCATCCGAACGGCTGGACACCGTCATCAAAGACCTGACCAAGATCATCGATATCCGTCACGATATTTTCCAGATCCGTCAGCGCATCAACCTCGAACAGGAACTGGCCGATGTTCTCAAAATGATGAAGAAGGATATCGACCGGCATGGCGTTTCCATCGTCACCCGGCTGGCTGACTGCAAGATCCTCTACTCTGTAAAACCGATGGTGCACAGCATCCTCTACAACCTGATCAACAACGCGATCAAATACCGGTCAACCGAACGCAACCCCGTTATCGAAATTTCTACCAAAGAAGAAGAAACACACTACCTGCTGGAGGTAAAAGATAATGGCCTCGGTATCGACCTCACACAAAATCAGGAGAACCTGTTCAAGCTCTATAAACGTTTTCACTTTCATACCGAAGGAAAGGGCATTGGATTGTACCTCGTTAAATTACAGGTAGAAGCGTTGGGTGGAACGATCGAGATCAACAGCGAGGTAAACCGTTTCACGCGTTTTATTATTCGGCTGCGTAAACCCGAAAACATTCAACGCCAGATCCTGTATCATCAGCCGCATGCCGAGATCTTTTATGATGGAAGCATCAATTCCACCGGAGTGGTTTGGCGCGGGCCTGTTACCAGTGAGCAATACCGGAATGTATTTCAAAAATGCCTGGAGTTTGTCAAGGTGTACAACACACCCAATTACATTGCAGACATCTCACAACAAGGTGTTATCGAACCAGAGGATCAGCAGTGGATGTTCTCTACTATTTTTCCGGATGCAGCCCAGAACGGGCTCCGTAAAATAGCAGCGGTAAGGCCAGACGCTACCAGTCCCCTGGTGCAGCAATATTTACAAGGCATCAATGAGCATTTAAAAAGACTGGGAATCAACCAGGAATATTTTTTAACCATGGAAGAAGCGGTAGATTGGATCCAGATTCAAAATGAAAAGGCCGCACTGAAAACCTATAACCATGGAAACACTGATTGAGCTCGACAAAGAACTGCTGATCTACCTGAACAGCTTTCATGCTTCATGGCTTGATCCGTTCATGCTGTTCATCACGAAGACCTTTGTCTGGTTGCCGCTCTATCTCTTTCTGCTCTACCTGGTCATCAAAGATTACAAGAATGAAGCGTGGATCGTTTTGCTGGCGATCACCATTACCATTTGCCTTACCGATGGCATTACCAGTGGCATCATGAAACCGTACTTCGCGCGACTTCGACCCTCACGTGAACCCAGCCTTTCAGGACTGATACACCTGGCGCTCGACTCCGGTGGCAAGGTATATAAAGGCGGAATGTATGGCTTTGCTTCCAGTCACGCGGCCAATACGCTGGGTACCGCTACTTTTTTCTTCCTGCTCTTCCGCCATACGCGGAGATGGATCGGATGGCTCTTTG
>DASXWH010000105.1:0-46748 GCA_036503775.1 Ohtaekwangia sp. | reverse complement strand
GCTTGCTCATTTGATTTTTCCGGTGATCATTTTTTGTAGTAATCTGGGGAAAGAACAATTCAGGAAGGCGGGATACTTTCTTTGTCTTGGAGTCGTGACTACCAGTGCTATTTGCCTGGTGATCAGTTACAGATCATTTCTTCAGGTTCCGGATGCATCCCTGTATAATTACATCACCTACGAAAAGTTGCTGGAGCCACTTGATCTACACGCCAACTTCTATGCGCTTTTCCCTTGCTTTGGTTCTTTATTTCTGATACATGAAACCGCTTTTGAGGTACATTCAAAATGGGTTCGTGGCATACTGGCAACATTTGCCCTGTACATGCTTGCGTTAGTTTTTTTAATCCAGTCAAGAGCTCCTATTGCTGCGCTCCTGTTAATACTGGTTGCCGGTACATTGTACTGGGTGCTTCGTAACAGGCAGATACATCGGATTACCAGGATAAGTGTTGTTGTAGCATTAGTTACCCTGGTTGGATGGCTTTTTAGCAACAAGTCCATTCATGGGCGATTTTCCTTTTCCATAATGGAAATTAAGGAACACCTGAATACTCCCGATGGTCTGATGCCCAGACCTATCTTATCCATCGTTGAGCACTTACGCTGCTGGTATTGCGCCACACATGTTTTATCAGACTATCATTTCTTTACGGGTTATGGAACAGGAGACGAGCGGGATGTTCTGACACAATGTTATCAGGCTAATGGCTGGACGGATATGGCCCAGTCTCGTTTTACCTCTCATAACGAATACTTCAGCTCTTTAATCCGAAATGGATTAACTGAACTTTTGATTTTGATCGGTTTGTTTTTGATTCCTTTTTATCAAAGCCTGAAAGCAAACGATATTCTGTATGCTTCCTTTATTTTGTTGTGGATACTGGTTCTGCTTTTCAGTTCTCTGCATCGGCAAAGCTTAATTACTTTCTATACGCTTTTCAACGCTCTTCTTTTCAAGATCATGCTGCAACGTAGGGAATTCACGGAAACCACTCCGGGTAAATCTACTTCTTAGGAAAATTCTGCTTATATCGTGTTATACTAGCCTCAATGATTTCCTCGGCTTTCGCCTTCGACAAAAAATCATCCACAACTACCTTTTTATTTTCGAGGGTTTTATAGTTTTCAAAGAAGTGCTTTAGCTCTGCCATAAGGTAATCGGGAAGGTCGTGTACATCCGAATATTCGCTTACACTGGGATCCTGTTCAGCAACGGCCACTATTTTATCATCTGCTTCTCCCCGGTCAATCATTTGCATAACGCCAATTACCTTGGAAGGAATGAGGCATCGCGGAACAACGGTAACCTGAGTAAGTACAACGATATCCAAAGGATCGCCATCTTCACCAAGAGTCTGCGGAATAAATCCATAATTCAGTGGATAATACATAGACGCATAGATCACACGGTCCAGTTTGATCAATCCACTGTCTTTATCAATTTCATACTTTGCTCGGGAACCCTTAGGGATTTCAATGATTGCATTAACCTGCTCAGGTGGTTTGTTTCCAATGGAAACTTCATGCCAGGGGTGTTTTACCATAAATCAAATGTGGTTTTCCAAAAGTACAAATACTTACAATCACTTCAGACTGAGGCTAAATATAAAGCCCCGTTTCCGGGGCCTGGTATTTTTACAGAAATCAATCTTCATTTAATCACTGTCACCCTTTTTTTCCATGTCTTCCTTTTCGGCCTTTCTAACCTTTTCACCATCCTTCAACCGCTTCGATACCGCCAGGAAGGGGCCTGTGATGATTTCTGTGCTATCACTAACACCAGTCAATATTTCGATATTATCATAGTCGCTTATCCCTGTAGTGACCTCAACCATTTTGGCTACGCCACCTTCATTTACAAAAACAACTGTCTTGTCCTTCTTTTCTTCCGGTTTTTTCTCCGATTGATTGGCCGGTTTTTCACCTTCCTCCTTCTTATCTTCATCCGGTTTACGTGTGGTTACTGCAGACAGTGCAACCGATAAAACATTGTTTTTCCGGTTGGTGTGGATATCAACACTGGCCGTCATCCCAGGAAGAAAAGGAAATTGTTTTCCGTCATTAATCAGATCCACATAAGAATCACGTAAAATCAATATGCGAACTTCAAACTCAGTAATTGCATCCGTAGATGTCTTATCTTTTGCCGTGTTGGCAATTAACGTAACCAACCCCTTGAACTCTTTACCTTGCGCAGAATAAGCGTCTACATCAATAACCGCAGTATCTCCGGTATGTACCCGGACAATATCATTTTCATTAACATCAACACGCACTTCCATCACATTGAGATCGGCAATCCGAAGCATCTCTGTTCCGGTCATTGTTTGTGCCCCGACTACGCGTTCACCTTTTTTTACACTAAGCTTCGACACAATGCCATCCATAGGCGCCAGAACCTTGGTCAGCCGTACATTTTCCTCGGCTTCATTAACAGATGCTTCACTGCTTTTTACAATGAATTTTGCCGCTTCAAGGGATTGCCTCGCTGACTTCAGATCATTTTCGGCTACTTTATAATTTTGCTGTGCTAACTGCCAGTCTGCTTCTGAAATTACCTTTTCACCCCAGAGTCTTTGTTGTCTGTCATACTCTTGTTTAGCACGTGAATAAGTGGCTTCCGCCCTGGCCAATGCCGCTTCCGAAGAAACCTGATTCGCCTGTTGTTGATTTAATACTGCCTGAGCACGCTCCAGTTGTGATATCCAGGTATCGGGTCTGATCTTCACCAGCAACTGCCCCTTTTTAACTGCATCGCCTTCCTGTACTAGCAACTCCCTGATTTCACCGGAGACCTCGGGCGCAATTTTAACCTCGGTAACCGGTTGAACCGTTCCGGAAGCGCTCACTTTTTCCACGATGCTTACACGTTTCGCTTTTGCCAGTTCAACTTCAATTTCTTTGGGCTTGCCAATCCAACCGGCTGACTTACCAACGATAATAAAGACAGTCAGGAATACTACGGCTCCAATGAGCCAATACATCATTTTATTTGACTTTTGTTTTTGCTTTGCCATTTCGGTCAGATATTAATAGTCCAAAGGTTTTCCCTGATAGAAGTCGAGTACTTTCTTCTTGAATATAAAATCATACTTGGCCCGAACGAGGTCAGATTTTGCACGATATAGTTCATTCTCCGCCAAAAAGTAATCTACATAATTAGCTGCTCCGATTTCGAAGCGTTGCTTTGTCATACGGTATGCCTCATCACGTGCCAGCACCTGCTTAAGTGATGAGTTGTATGTTTTGGAAGCTGCCAGTGCATCGTTATAAGACGTTTCTACATTCTGACGCAGCGTATTACCAACCTCAATTTCATTGATCTCTGCACGTTTCTGGTTAATCAACGAACGCTGATAGGTGGCGCGGGATTGATAACTGTTGAAAATCGGAATGGTCAACTGCAGACTCAATGTTCGATAAACGTTATCCTCAAACTGATTCTGGAATGTATTTGTATTTCGATATGACCCGTTGGGTATTGTCGCATAGACGGGTAACGCAACATCCCTGTTAACCTGTCCGGTTGGATTTTCAGAATACCTGAACGTGCCATCGGTGTAAAACTCAGGTTCTGAAGTGCTGGAATAGTTGGTCTGAATAGAGCCTACCAGGCTCAGTCGCGGAAACAAATCACCCCGTGAAGCTTTTACACCATAATTAGATCCTTCTACCTTCAGTTTTGCACTTTGAATTTCAGGCATGGTTTGCTTTGCAATGTCATAAACCTCATCACGGTTCAGCCCCAGAATCATATCTTCAGGATTTAACTCGGGAATAACCACATCAAAAGGTTCGCTGGCTGGAATCTGTAAACCCTGCTTCAGTTGAAGAACAGATAAGGCTAACGCGTTTTCACGCTGCACTACTGTCAGTTCATTGGTGGCAACCTGGGCCTCCATATTTAACTCTTCTGAACGAGCCAATGCACCGGCTGCCACCTGCTTCTTTGTTCTATCCAATTGTTGCTGACTTGAGGCCAACAGGAATTTTGCATTCTCCAGTTGTTCTTTGTTGAAAACAACATTGATGAATAAAGAAGCTACGCTTAGGGCTACATCATTTTTTGATTTAGCGAGATCATATTCAGATGCTTTATAATTCTGCTGATTCTGCCGTGATGTATTATGAATGTTCAATCCATTGATCAAGGGAAGGGAACCCTGAACTCCCACATTGGAAGACTGGATCTCCTGTTCGGTAAACAAGTTGGTTACCGGATCAAGACCACGACCCCAGCTATACCCGTAAGATGCCTGCCCATTGACCGTTGGAAGTCGTGAAAATTTGGATTGTGTTGCCGCGACCTTAGTTTCTTCAACCGTCAGTTCGCTTCTCCGCACGGTGAGATTATGAGCCCAGGCATAATCAACACACTGACGTAAAGTCCATGCTTTACCCATTGATGCTGAGTCTGTTTGTTGAGCACGTACGGATAAGAAGGCAGTAAAAACGAGTAACGTACAGGCGAGTAAATTTGTCTTCATTCTTCTTTAACGATCAATATCAGGTATGTAAATAATATTTTTTACCCAGCTAAGACTCTGTAAGTACGCTAATGTTACAGGCTTGATGCCGGAATCCGTTTCAATAACCAGGCAGGCCAGATCATCTTTTCCTTTACGGGAGACAGACATTGTAGCAATGTTGCAATCATCGTGTGCCAACACATTGGCAATAAAAGCAACACTACCTTTAACATCGTCAGCTGTAATAATGAGGGTGTGCAGGCTTGCGCTAAAATCGGCCTTAAAGCCATTTACTTCAGCTATGTTAATAATTCCCCCACCCTTACTTTCTCCAATAACCTCAATCATTTGGTCCCCCCTGCGAAGATTGAGCTTGACCGTATTGGGATGGAGGGTTGATGCGTTCCCAATTGATTTGAACTTAAACTGGATGCCTTCTGATTGAGCTATTGTCAATGCGTCTTTAATCCGCTTGTCATCTGTCTTGAAGTCCAGTAAACCAGCCAGAATTGCCCGATCGCTTCCATGACCTTCAAAGGTCTGCGCAAAAGAATTGTAGAAAGTTATGTCTGCTGTCTCGGGGCGACCGCCCAAAAGCTTATACGCTGCGCGGCCTATCCGAACCACACCAGCCGTGTGTGAACTGGATGGACCGATCATAACAGGACCGATCATATCAAATACACTACTTTTCTCAGCCATATGGGTTTCAATACGCAATATGTAGCTAAAAAGATATTTTCATTACATGAAAGTTTATAAAAAAGGATCTCTTCAATCAATACTATGTACTTTTGCCAAACCTTAACCATTACCTATGAAATCGGTCCGGGCCGTTGTTGCCATCTGGCTGCTGGCCTATCCAGGCTACAGTCAGGATTCGCTTGTCTATATAAAAGATCTGCAGTTTTCTTCACCGTATGAACAGAAGGCTATCAAGACCTTCCTTCAAACCCGCAAGCCTGACTTTTTCGATCTGTTTATGGCTACCGGAAACCTGCTTACAGAACCCGTTATCGCTCAGCATAAGGAGCGACTTGAAGTGTACCTGAAAGAGTTTGCTGACGAAAAATTCATGGTTAAAAAGAATGACAAGAAAGCCAGGCACATATATGAAGACGTTCATAAAACATTCCTTCAGAAGTATGAATACCAAAATCGTTTTGAAGAGATCTTTTACAATGGAAGATACAACTGTGTTTCTGCTTCAGCACTTTATGGGATAGTCTTTGAAAAGACAGCGATTCCTTACGTCATAAAAGAAAAACCCACACACGTTTACCTCATTGCCTATCCGGATGCCGAACGGATCATGGTGGAAACAACATCCCCGGTAGGTGGGGTATTTAGTATAAGTCCGGCATTCAAGCAAAACTATGTAAGGGTACTGAAAGAACAAAAAATCATCAGCGCCAAAGAGTATGCGGCTGAAGATCCTGATCTCCTGTTTGACAAATACTATTTTGGCAACCAGGAAAATATATCACTCCTGAATCTGGTTGGTATCCAATACATGAATGATGCGTTGTATAAACTGGAAGATAAAAACTATGAGGGAGCCGTACAGCAATTGGAGAAAGCCTATCTCTTCTATCCCTCCGACCGATGTGGATATCTACTGATGTACAGCAACATTCAGGTACTCGAAAGCCACAAAGCGAAAGACCTGAAGCATGCGGCTGTTATCAGTAAACTCTCCCGATTCCATGCATATGGAATTACATCCGAAATAATCCAGAGTGAATTTCACCAGGTTACAAATGAACTTCTCTTTGTTAACACTAACGTGCCTGCGCTGGAAGCCTACTATAAATACATTTCAGAAGCGGTGAAGGATTCTACGATCAGTAACGAAATTACATTTCAATATCAGTATGAACGGGGAAGATTTTTATACAACCGGGCTCATTACCAGGAAGCTCTGCCCTATTTTGAAAATGCTCTTCAGCTAAAACCCAACAACGAGGAGATAAACAATATCCTTATTGCTACACTGGCTCAATCCCTGGACGTGGAAAGTGACAATCTTCAATCCATAAAAACACTTCGATCGTATGGAGACAAGTATCCATCGCTGGAGAACAACAATATATTTAATTCTATGTATGCCACAGCACTTCTCATCCAGTTTGGAAGAGAGTATAATTTTAACCGGGCCACTGAAGGGGATAAATTCAAGGCCGAATTTGAAGCGCATCGCAAGAAATTTCCAGATCTGTCAATCAACAGCAACCTTATTGGTCAATCCTACTCTACAGCAGCTGTTTACTTTTTTAGAAAAGGGCAAACCGCTAAAGCTAAATCCATACTGGTAAAAGGACTTGAGTATGCTCCCGGAAATTATGAGTTACAGGTACGGCAGCAAATGATTAAATAGACTAACGATTTTCAATCGCCAGGTTGAACTTTCGTTGTGTGATGTAATAATTACCCTGAGGCGTTTTCATACGGGCAATAATATTCAATTCTTTCATGATGAACATGCCGGGATAAACCACGTACTCCAGTTTAGCAACCCCGGAAAATTTTTCACTATAGATTCTTTCCACATCGTCTTCAATGAAGCATTTCCCAGCAGCAAGCTCACCCAGGTAGAAATCAACATTCTTTGACTCATTAGACATGGAGATGATCAGATTATAGGTTTCCTCCTTCAGAATGTTATCATCCACTTTAATATCAATGGTTGGATATTCGGTTTTCAGTTCACCATTTAAACCATACTCCTTCAGACCAGTGCAGGGATTACCATGGTCGAATGGCATTTCAAAAGCTACCTTGCCATCTTTTCTGAATTTCCGTTGAATACCGTGCATCTTACCGCTGTCATACTGAGTTTCCAACGATAGCACTCCGTTATCATAGTACTTGGCTGCTACACCGTGCTTTACGCCATAAACATACCGTGTGAGTTGAAAAAGCTTTCCCGATCTGAAATACTCCTTAGCTTCACCATGGATCTTACCATACTTATACGGAATCTCCCTGCTTAAACTGTCATTATCATATCGCGTGCGGTAAAGTCCATTTTCCTGATTGCCCTCCTCTGCCGGTGGTCTTTTCTTTGAACAGGAATTCAGGTTGAATACAATCAGTAAAACCCCAACGGAATAAAAAATTCGTAATATCATACACAACGGTTTCTATCAATGCTGATGGTGGTGTTCGCCATGACCACCATACCATTCCTCCTGAATTTCGTGAAAAAGGTCATGGAGCTTTGTCAATTCATCGGCTATTTTTTTATCGTCTCCTGCTTTTACAGTTTCAGCAAAGGCAGCAGCATCCTTACTAAGCTGCTCCAGCTTTGGTTTGATCTTTTCAGCATCCTTTTTTTCTGGAATTGGTGAGGCGGCCCATTTAGCTGCGTGTTCAGCCAATATAGATACGCTGGCCTTTGCCGGTTCGAGATTACTCGAATCCATGTACGGGTGAAAAGCCTCTGCCATAACCATATGAAAATCGTCCATTTCTTTCCAGGCTTCAGCGGCTTCATGCTTATGCTCATGGCCGTGTTCGTGTGTGGCCTCTTCCTTTTTTCCTGAACATGCCCATAGCATCGTAAATCCAACGAGCAACAAAAGTGATGGTATATTTTTCATACTGTATATTTTGGGTTGCACGAAATTAAAAACATTTCACTTCACATTTTATCACGCTTACGGTATTTATATCGTCCTTCCAGCATACGGATCAAAATTTTAAGAACGTCAAAATACAAGGCAATAAAAAGAGCGATAGTCATACTCCAGATCACGCTGATATTGAACCACAGGGTATCAAATGTTCTTCCTAAAAATGGTTTGGTGGGTTGGTACAGATTGGCGGTGAAATCAACAGCATTTAGCGGACGATGTTCATCCTGGTATATGGGGTATATCTTTTGAATCAGACTGCCATTATACTCCACGATACGGTCTGGTGTTGTTGTATTTTTTACCATATCGCTGACTGATTTATTTACAAATTTCTCCCGGAGCATTTCAAAACGCTCTGCCTTTTCAGGTGTAGCTGTAAAATTACTGATCAGATTTTCCTTTTTAAGGATAGCATCGTCCATGCGCTTGGCATACACGCGTTTTAACACAGACAAGTATTGCATGGATTTCAGGTAAACGGTAGAGTCAAATTTTCCAATGGCAAGTTGATCTACTTCAGGTAATTTATCACTTCCCGTAAACAGTAATTCATTCCGGATCTCGTTTTGAAGAAGGTCAAGTGTTCCCTTCATTTCGTTACTGTTTTGATTTCGCCAGTCACGCGGATGATTCAGACAGTAGGAAAGCTTCGATTCCAGCATGGGGATATAGTATACTCTTTTATAGTCTGAAGCAGCTATGGTTTTGTCCAGTTCGTAGAAATGCTTTTCAAAAGCATTATCCCTGAATTGGGTCACCATGTAGGCTTCAAATGCCCACCGCGATGCCATGACTTCCCCCATTGTCGGAATGCCTATGGGCTTCCCCACTCTCGGATTGAATTTATCAAAGCTGATCACCACTCCACTCAGTAATAATTGCGGGATTACCAGCACGGGTATAAGTATGTATATCGTGACGGCCGAATTAAATGCCGAAGAAATGTTTAAGCCTAACACGTTGGCAAAACAGGAACAACTGAACAGGATCAGCCAATACCGGAATTCAGAAAAAGGAATTTCAAGAACAGCATTTCCTACAACCGTAAACAATACGGTTTGAATGGCTGATATAAAAAACATCACCGATACCTTGGATACCAGGTAGCTGCTTTTGCTCAGGTTAAGAAAGCGCTCGCGTTTCAAAATTTTACGATCCCGAAAAATCTCTTCCGCGCTCATGGTCAGTCCGAAAAAAAGCGCTACCACCACGCTCATAAAAAAGTATACCGGAACATTATGGTTGTTGTAAAATGAGTATTCGGGATTATCGCTAAGCACATTATAGTACTTAATCATAAAGGCTATAAAAAAGGCCAGCACTGGCGCCTCCAGCAAATTGATCCAGAAGTACTGGCGATTGGCCAGTTTGGAAAGCACATCGCGGGAAATGAACAATTGAAGTTGCTTGAACCTGGATGGTATTTGCTGCACTACCGGCAGCGATTCATTCACATGGTCAACGCGCTGAATTTTAATTTTCTGTTTGAAGTATTGATACCATTGCCCGGCCGAAACTTTCCGGGTATTGGTCAACCCTCCATATTCATTCACCACCTTGGTTTCGATGATGCTGAATATCTGCTCGGGGTTGATATTACCACATTCGGGACAGGCCCCTTGTGTTTTATTTGCCGCGTTAACAATATCACGGAAGTAAATCACCGCTTCAATCGGATTCCCATAATAAATCTGGAAGCCACCCACGTCCATAATCATGAGTGTGTCAAACATCTTAAAAATATCCGATGAAGGCTGATGAATAACGACAAACACCATCTTGCCCCGCAAGGCAAGTTCCTTCAGAAGATCCATAATGTTCTCTGAATCGCGCGAGGATAATCCGGATGTCGGTTCGTCAACAAAAAGAATAGCGGGTTCACGGAGCAATTCCAGCGCTATGTTCAAGCGCTTTCGCTGCCCACCGCTTATGGTCTTATTCAAGGGAGAACCAACCTTCAGATCGCGAATCTCCGTTAGCCCCAGATTAACCAATGTGCGTATGACGAGGTCGATGATATCTCCTTCGGAATAGTGACCAAAGCAAAGCTTTGCAGCATAGTACAGATTCTGAAACACGGTCAGATCTTCCATCAGTAAATCATCCTGCGGAACGTAACCAATGATACCCTGTACCTTCTCAGGATGTTCGTGAATATCGATACCATTTACGAGCACCTGGCCACTGGACGGTTTTTCTGAACCATTCAGCACATTCAGTAAAGTAGATTTACCTGACCCACTGGCACCCATAAGCCCGATGAGCTTTCCACCTTGTTCAGCCAGGTTTACATTTTGAATCCCTGCCCTGCCGCTACGGAAGTGATAGAAAATGTGATCTGCAGAGAATGTGATTCCGGTTTGTTGTTCGTCCGTGAGAAATTCTCCAATAACATCACTGTAATAAATGGGGCCGACTTTATCACCCCGGATTGTACTGCCTGTTGGGAAGATGTCGATCTTCCGACTTTTTAACAGTATACTGTTCAGGTATAGTGTAGTGATCCCCAGGTATTTTATGAAATAGATTTCGGCTTCCTGCAGTCGCAGTATGGCTATTAACCCGGTAAGATCTTTTTCAATAATCCGGTGTCCTGAATATTCACCTGAACCTTCATCAATGATGAGTACATTCCGGGAAGAAAGCTCATCGATATCCTGACCCGTTACAAACTGCTGAAGAGCATGGACGTCAGACTGTGGAATCTTAAGTGACTGCCCAATATAAAAAATGAGATTCTCGTGACGATCCGATACTTCACTATCAGCAAAAACCAGTTCGATGATCTTAATGACCAACACCAATTTCTGTTGCATGGTGAGGGCCTGATTCACCTGCTTGACGATCTTCATGATATTAGACCAGTCGTCAACAAACTGCTGAGTGTCTACATCCAAATTGCTAAGGTCCTGCCGGGTATTGATCTGATGTGCCTGACAGAATTCATCAAACAACTTCAGGTAATATATGGTTGCCTCACGGTTGAGGTGCTGACTAAGAAATTCCTTTATGTTGTTCCGTTCAGCGTCCGTAATTCGATCACGAGCTACGATGGCAAAAAGTTGGATAATAGCCTTGAGTAATTCTTCACTCATACAATTCTAAGCACGCGAATATAAAATCGCATTTAATATAGGCAAATAACGTCTACCATACATACTTAAATTAAAAAGAGCGGGTTATGGGCCCGCTCTTTTTACGATGAGAAAATCTCAACGTTTTATCCGATTTTAGTGTTGATCAGATCGCCTAACACGAACAACCCTTCCCGCAAAAACTCGTCATCCAGTTCAAATAAATCGGATGAAGGAAGGCCTTCTTTACCGGGTAGCTTTGTATTTAATTTAGGATTAGCATTCTTTTTCTTTTCAGCTTCCTCCATTTCTCTCTTGCGAGTTACTTCATTAAGGGAGACTTTAGTTTCCAGATAGCTCTGGCGGATATCCTGTCTTTCACTCACAAACTTTCCAAGTAATGGATCAGTCTTGAGACGGTTTTCATAGGATTTGTTTAATTGACTGATTACACGATCGTTAATAACGGGGGTCTTTTGATACAGTGTTCCGCGTATCTCATCCCAGGGCAAAGCGCTCGGGCTTGCGCTTTCGCCAAATTGCTGAGGATCCAACGCTGTAGGTAACAGTACATCTGGAGTAACACCTTTGTTTTGAGTGCTGCTTCCGGTAATACGATAGAATTTTTGGAACGTAAGTTTCAATTCACCCACTTCACTATTCGGATCATTGATAAACTTATTCAGATCCACAACAGTTTGAACAGTTCCTTTTCCAAAGGTTGATTCGCCTACCACTACACCCCGGTGATAATCCTGAATGGCTCCGGCAAAGATTTCAGAAGCGGAGGCACTAAAACGGTTAGTCAATACTACCAGGGGACCATTGTATACTACCGATGGATTATCATCTGTGCCTACTTCAATGCGATTCATAGAATTCTTAACCTGAACAACCGGGCCATTTTTAATAAACAATCCGGTTAGATCAATGGCTTCGGAAAGAGAACCGCCTCCGTTATCCCGAAGATCAAGAACAAGGCCGTCAACATTTTCAAGCTGAAGTTCTTTTATCAACCTTTGTACATCACGCGTTGTGCTGGTATAATTTGGGTCACCTTTTTGATACGCATCGAAATCCATGTAAAAACTGGGCAATGTTATTACACCGAGCTTTAAATTTTTACCATCCTTCTGGTAATGAATCAGGTCTTTCTTAGCCTGTGCATCTTCCAGTTTGATCTTGTCGCGTGTGATTTCGATAACCTGTGAAGGTCCGTTCAGTCCGGTTTCTGCAGGCAGTATCTGCAGCCTTACTTTGGTTCCTTTCGGTCCTTTAATCAGCTTAACGACTTCATCAATCCGCCATCCAATAACATCCACTATCGGGCCATTACCCTGTGCTACTCCGGTAATACGATCATTAACATGAATAAGATCACTCTTATCAGCCGGGCCACCAGCAATTACTTCAGCCACTTTGGTATAATCACTTTCCGTTTGAAGTCGTGCCCCGATGCCTTCAAGTGAAAGGCTCATCGATTGCTTAAAAAGATCTGCAGCCTTTGGAGAAAGATAGGCTGTGTGTGGATCGTAAGCTTCTGTTATACTATTCATGTACAGACTGAATACATCCTCACTATTAAATTGGCGTATGGATTTGCTGAAGCGCTCATATCTTTCCTTTAACATTTTCTGAATCTCTTCCTGTGTTTTTCCGGCAAGCTTCAGACTCAGTGCCTGGCTCTTAATAACCTTACGCCATACATCATTCAATTCCTGCTGGTCTTTACACCAGGGTTCCTTGCTCCGGTCGGATTCGTAGTACTCCTCAATCGAATAATCAAATGATTCAGAGATCAAATGGTTAAGAACATAATCCATTTGAATATCAAACTGTTTTCGGAAAACCGTATAGATTTCATACGCGACACGAACATCTTCACTGCGCGTTAAGTCATCTATGGTATTCCGGTATTTTTCAAAACCAGCCAGATCCTTGGTGGTGAAATAGGTTTTATTGTTATCCAGATTTTTAATGTATGAATCCAGAATAACCGAGGAGAGGGAATCATTAAGTTTGATCTTTCTATAATGATTGTTATCCAGAATGTAGGCCATTACTTTGGCTTCTTTACCATAGACCTCTTTGGGTTTAAGTTGTAATGTATCAGCAAATTCAGCCTGAGCCGTAAGCGAAACCAGTAGACCAATAAACCCTGCAAAAATCAATTTCTTCATCATCATTCTAAATATTTTAAATCCAAGTTCGCAAATAGAGTGCCTTTTTTCTCCTAACGTAAAAAAGACGTAAAATGGCCATCCCTACCAAAAAAGAATCCTTTAACTGACCTTTTCTGCATCATATTCCTCCAGAAATTTCTGTGCCTGATCCACATTCTGGAATTCAAAGAATTTTTTACCAGACAGGGAAGAGTGAATTTCAATACGGATCATGTCGATATTCTTATTCTTTCTAAATGAATGTTGTGTAGTCTTGCGATAATCCTCAGCTTCCTTGGTGGATATATTATAGGCTGTTGCCCGCACTGATTTACAGTATGAACACTGAAAGTTCTTGATTAATTCACCGGGTGAATCGGCACTCGGGTGACGAGTAACTTCTTCCTTAATCACCTTCATTGTGTAAAAGCCACAACTGTTACACTTATAGGCCTGAAGATGTCCGGGATACTTGTCAATTTGTATTTCGCCTGACTTTTCATCTATCCAAACATCATAATCTATAGAGAAAACATTTTCCTCTGCCTGCATTCCTTCTTCCAGGTGAACATCTTCTTCATCTTCGCTAAGCAAACGCATTTTACCACCTGATTTGCTTACCCGTGGCATGTACCTCCACTTCCTGAGCTTACGGTTAATTACCGTGGGATAGTAGTAATCAAGAATGAGGAATGCCACATACGCTACTAATGTGCCACCGGCAATTGACATGAACACACGAACAAAAAACCACACTTCAACCTTATTAAGTTTTCCCATTCCATAGAGGTTGATCGCCATGGCTGCAGCAATGGCAAAGCACAGAAAAACTTTCTTGTAGTTCTTTATTTCATGATTGTTGATGAACTCATACTTATGCTTGTAGCCTTTAATCGTGGAGAGTTTCAATTTATGGACCAGGTAGATGATGATACCCACTGCAACCATGGTGATAGCGCCAAGGATCATTGTATAATGCCAGTACTCAAGAAATGGACTTGATGCAGTTTCCATAAAAGGGGTTTAGTTGTTTTAAAGATAAGACTAAAACGTTTTAGAATCACACTTCTTATACTTCCGGATCGGGATTGATCAACCCTTCAGGATGATGGAAAACCCCATAAGGTCTTACTCAATGATCAGCTGGCCATTAGCCAAGCCCTGCTGATGGTACTCATTAAAGCTCTGGGTGTGAATTGTGTAATTTTGCACAAAAAATGTAGCAATATTTATCAAATCCACGTAATATTGTGCAATAATACACCAGGTTATGAGTTCATTTGAGCAACATGAAATTGAATCATACTTAAAGTCTTTTACGTCCCGGAACTTTGTAAGGCCGGCTGACTGCCGTAATCTGGAGCAGGTTAGATTCTATGTTCGTGAATTATGCCTGAAGATCGAAGAACTGGAAAGCAGATTCAGTTATGTTCCACAATGGGCATACACACTCCTGGCACAATACAATGCCAGGCAGAACACGATGCTTCATGTTGATTTCAGACAACTGTACAATTGATTTTGGTATGCGTTATATCCCCTCCCCTATCCCACTGCAATTCAGCTACGTGTATGCTGCTACAGCTAACGGGTCTGGGCGAATGCAATACCACCGGATTAAGCCGGGACACAGCAAACTCCGGATCAGCCGCACAGAATTTATAAAGGCTTACAATGAAACCGCCATTCTGGCTATCAACCCATTACAACAGCGCGGGCAAGACGCAGTATTTCAGTTTGAGTTTTACGTGTAGATCTACTTGCTGAGTATGCCTTCCAGATCTGCAGGGCTATACTTTATGGATTTAATAGTTTTGTTATCAGCCGTTCTGTACACCAACCACTTACCATCCTCAGCTTTATAATAACATTGAGTTCCGTCTTTCTTCCGGTAGTGTTCAACGGTGGCGATGGCTTCCTCTTCTGTGGTGCATGCCTTACTCATGTTAGAGCGTTGAACCTCTTCAAACAGTGAGTTGAATTTCTTTCCGAGTCCAAATTCAAGTATAGCCCCGGAAAGTACATATTGTATATCACATAATGCATCCGCTATTTCAACAATGTCCTTTTCGAGAATGGCTACTTCGAGTTCCTTAAGTTCCTCAGCAATTAATGCAACCCGAAGTTTACAGCGATCTTCTGATGGTATGGATGGATTATCCAGAATAGGATGCTTGAAGGTGCGATGAAATTCGGCTACAAGATTAAGGGCGTCAGGCTGATTCATGATCTGATGATTCATTAGAGATTAATTAGATTTTTTATATCGTGGCAAAATAACCATTCAAGGTAAAGAATAGGCTTTTCATCATGATGAAATAACCTTCCAATAAAGCAAATCAGAAACATTTTAAAAAAATTGACGTATTTTTACGCCATGATCAGCATATTCAGAATAAAAGCAGTGCTCAGGGGATCAATACTGATCACCGGACTTATCTTTCTGAATATGAATTTTTTCCTTGCCGAAGTTTCAGCCCTGGAGCTCGACAAAGACAGAAATATGGCTGAGAACATTGCCAAACTTATTGCAACCTCTTCCACGGAAGAAGAAAAGGATGTTTTTGGTGGTGAATCCAAAGACATTCTTGAAACTGATTTACTTTTCTCGAACTGCCTTAGCAATGGTAATTTCTATCTTTTACCAGATCAGGTAGCGTTTCAAACCTCTCATGGTGCCAAGCCTGTTGGAGGAAATTTTGAAACCATCAACCCACCTCCCGAGGGAATCTAAAAACATAGCCTTCACAGGCTTTACCTGATCGCTCATGCTGTACGATCAGACTGATCAATTTTTAATGTATTGTTTTTAGTGTACTCATCAGGTATCACAATCATGATGGCTGTAGTAGCTGTGCACATATTTAATCTAATTTTTTATGGACGTTTACAAATCACTCTTAGAAGGTAATAGAAAGTGGGTTCAGGAAAAGCTTGAAGAAAACCCGGAATTTTTTGAAACCCTGGCCAAAGGTCAGCACCCACAGGTACTTTGGATCGGTTGCTCAGACAGTCGCGTACCAGCCAATGAAATAACGCGTACGCAACCCGGGGATATATTTGTTCACAGGAATATAGCGAACATGGTAGTACACTCTGACATGAACATGTTAAGTGTATTGGACTATGCTGTAAATGTGCTCAAGGTAAGGCACGTAATTGTATGTGGACATTATGGATGCGGAGGTGTGAAAGCCGCTATGGGAAACAGCCAGAATGGACTGGTCGATAACTGGCTTCGTCACATTAAAGATGTATACAGACTTCATTCCAGAGAATTGGATGCCATCCAGGATGAAGAGAAACGTTTCAACAGGTTTGCTGAATTGAACGTGATTGAACAGGTTTTTGATCTTTCAAAAACTTCCATCATTCAGAATTCATGGCGCGACCGGAAACAGCCTATCATCCATGGATGGATATATGACATCCGTACAGGCATCATAAAAGATCTGGAAGTAAGTTTTGAGAGCCATGAATCTCTCCCTCCTTTTTTTCGCATTAACAGCCCTGTAGTAGCAGGAACAGTTTAAATTTTTTTATCTCCGAAAATTGATTACATGAACTCTGGAACAATTCGAAATATTAAAAGTGATCTCTCATCCAGTCTGGTGGTCTTTCTGGTCGCCTTACCGTTATGTCTTGGAATTGGTCTGGCCTCTACCGGCCGGACTGATCTTGTCTTCTCAGGAGTCATAGCCGGTATTGTTGGCGGTATTGTTGTTGGATTTTTAAGTGGTTCAAATGTTGGCGTATCCGGCCCGGCAGCAGGCCTGGTAGTTATCGTTTTGGGAGCCTTAACTACATTGGGCAGCTTTGAAGCTTTGCTGCTGGCCATTTTCATTGCTGGCGCAATTCAGGTTATTGCCGGTTATGCTAAAGCCGGCATCATTGCCTATTACTTTCCATCATCGGTTATCAAAGGTATGCTGGCAGCTATAGGTCTTACCTTAATTTTAAAAGAGATCCCCCATGCGCTGGGATATGATAAAGACTTTATAGGCGACTTTGCGCTCACGCAATCCGATGGGCATAACACCTTCAGTGAAATTTATTACGCCTTTATTTACAACAATCCCGGAGCAATTCTAATCAGTATTGTTTCATTGGCTTTGCTGATACTGTTTGATCGCCCTTTCATCAAAAAAATTTCACTGTTTAAATTTTTGCCAGGACCTTTGTTTGTTGTGCTGGCAGGCATCGGTTTAAATGCATTATTAAATGTCGTTCAACCCGAATGGGCAATTAAGGATGAACATCTGGTTCAACTACCGGTAGCTTCATCATTACCTGAGTTCGCCAGCTTTTTCAGACTACCTGATTTTGGAGCACTCACCAATCCAGATGTTTATGTGATTGCCATAACAATTGCAATCGTAGCCAGCATCGAAACCCTTTTGTGTGTAGAAGCTACCGATAAACTCGACCCGCTAAAACGAAATACACCTACCAACCAGGAGCTTAAGGCTCAAGGTTTCGGAAATATGGTGTCGGGATTAATAGGTGGATTACCCATAACCCAGGTAATTGTACGCAGTTCTGCGAACATCAATGCCGGTGGAAAAAGTAAATTGTCAACTATCATGCATGGTGTTATTCTGCTGGTATCTGCTATTCTGATTCCCCGATACCTGAACCTGATTCCACTGGCAAGCCTTGCCGCTATTTTGTTAATGGTGGGTTATAAGCTTTCGAACATTGCACTGTACAAAGCGATGTACAAATTAGGCTGGGAACAATTCCTTCCGTTTATCATTACCATTATAGCCATCCTGGCCACTGACCTTTTAAAAGGTATAGGTATCGGTATGGTGTTCGCTATATTCTTTATTCTGCGGAAAAACTATAAGCATGCTTATTTCTTCAAGAAGGAGAATGATAACGGTCAGGATGTAATCACGATCAGACTCTCCGAAGAGATAACATTTCTGAACAAGGCCAGTATACAGCTAAGCCTGGACGAGCTTCCTTCCAATTCCAAAGTATTGATTGACGGATCGAATTCAGTGTCAATTGATTATGATGTCCTCGAAATCATTCAGGAATTCAAGAAAAGCAGCGCGCCTCAACGGAATATACAGGTACAAACCAAAGGTATACGCGAGGTGCAGGTAGCCGGATCACACTAGACTATCAGCATCCTTATCAGTTGGGAAGAGGACTCTTCATGCCTGTCCTTTTCCCAACTTTTATATCTTTGCGCCAAATTCAAGCATTGATGAAAAACTTCATTCATGAACTTCAGTGGCGGGGTATGATACACGATGTGATGCCGGGCACCGAAGATCAGCTTACCAAAGAAATTACCTCCGGCTATATCGGTTTTGACCCTACAGCAGATTCCCTGCACATCGGGCACCTGGTACAGATTATGACACTTGTGCACTTTCAACGTTGCGGGCATAGGCCTGTAGCGCTTGTTGGAGGTGCCACAGGTATGGTTGGAGATCCCTCCGGAAAATCAGCTGAACGAAATCTTTTATCTGAAGAGATCCTTCAGCATAACGTTACCTGTGTCAGAAAACAACTCGAGCGATTCCTCGATTTCAGTGGCAATGGTGGCGCGGTAATGGTCAATAACTATGACTGGTTCAAAGAATTCAAATTCCTGGATTTTATACGTGACGTTGGTAAGCACATTACCGTAAGCTATATGATGTCGAAAGATTCCGTCAAGAAACGACTGGAATCAGAGGCAGGATTATCCTTTACCGAATTCACTTATCAGTTGGTACAAGGCTATGATTTTTATTGGCTGTATGAGAATGCCAACTGCAAGTTGCAGATGGGTGGTTCTGATCAATGGGGAAACATAGTGACCGGTACTGAACTGATCCGAAGGAAAGCTAACGGAAATGCATTTGCGTTAACTACCAAATTGATTACAAAAGCCGATGGAACCAAGTTCGGAAAAACAGAAGGTGGCAATGTATGGCTTGATGCGAAGAAAACATCCCCTTATAAATTCTATCAATACTGGCTGAATGTTTCAGACGAAGATGCTCCCAATTTTATCCGCATCTTTTCATTGAAAACAAAAGAAGAAATTGAGGCTCTTGAAGCTGAACACAAAGAAGCTCCTCAATTACGCAAGTTACAAAAAAGCCTGGCCGAAGATATTACAACCCGTGTACATGGTACTGAATTGTTAAAAAAAGCACAGGAGACCACGGATATTCTTTTCGGCTCCTCATTCGAGGATTTCAAAAAACTTTCCGGTGATGAAATTGAAGATGCTTTTGATGAATCCATAACCTTTCGGTTAACCGGACAAATTTTTGATTCCGCGGTTGATGCCGTGAGCCTTCTGGGAGAAAAAACACCGGTGTATACATCCAAAGGTGAAGCCCGTAAAGCCATTCAGGGCAACGGGGTGAGCATCAACAAACAAAAGATATCCATTGAACGAAAGCTTACCCGTGAAGACTTACTGTTCGGTAAATATCTGTTGGCACAAAAGGGAAAGAAAAATTATTACCTGATCATTATGGATTGATCTCGGTCCACAAAAAATAAAGGCTTGCTGAACGCAAGCCCTTATTTTTTTTTACACCAGAATTAACTATTCTCCAAACAGCCTTACGCCAAGCGAAAGTGAGATTACACTGTTTTTCAAATCCGCATCTTCAGCGTCAGCAATGTTCGATAATCCCAGGTAATACCGTAAAGCTAGATTTGCCTTTCCGAAATTACCACCGAGACCAAAGTTCAGACCTAAATCAATGTCTTTAAATTCGCTCTTTACATCTACCTCCACCGATTCTCCCATAGCTTCTATTTTAGCTTTGGCACCTACCAAAAAACCGAGTTGTGGACCAGCCTGAAAATTGATGGATCCGGTTGAGTAAATAAACATCAGCGGCATACTCAGGTAGGACAATTTCATGGTAGCATCCAATTCACCGATATCCGGATCATCGATAGACTCTTTGGCTCCTACTGAATTATACAACAACTCAGGCTGAAAAGAGAATGTTTCCGAAATCGGATGATTGAGATAGGCCCCAATATGTACACTCGGGCGTATGTCCGAACCATCAGCATCGTCACCTGAAAAATTGGCGAGGTTTAAACCTACTTTAGCACCGCCAGTGACCTGAGCAGTGACTCCTGAGGCGCTTATCGCAATCACTACGAATAGCACGATTAGTTTTTTCATGTTCTGTTTAGGGGTTAGGTTACTTATTGATCACAACTACTGTCCAATATTGGTATTGTTAGTTACCAAATTTAAACAATTTATACCCGACTGAAATCTGCCACACCTGATTCTTAATTTCATTAGCGGAGTCATCACTTACATCTGAAATCCCCAGGTTATAACGGGCATCTGCCGTTAGTCTAAAAGGAAGATCGATACCCGCTCCCAATCCGACACTTAGATCGGAACTTTTTAGGTCGTCTTTAATATCATCACCATCCAACTCTGCGGAGGTTAAAAAACCAAATTGAGGACCTACCTGAAGGTTCAATCCACCGATCAGGTATATCTTCAACATCACAGGTATGTTAATGTAACTAAAATTAGATTCTACATTACCCAGGGTTGGGTCTTTAACTTCCGATCCCTGCTGTGAAAAAATGAGTTCGGGCTGAATGGCAATCTTGGTGAGCTTAAATGTAGCAAACGCACCCAGATGATATCCCGTACGATTTTTTGTACTGAAATTATCCGTATCAAGCTTGGCAAAATTCAACCCACCTTTTAAACCCAAAGCGACCTGAGCCTGAGCCATGCAATCATCTGCAATCAAACAGAATACAATTGGCAGGACTAGTAAAGTAATTAATCGTTTCATATAAGGTTATTTAATTGAATTAGTATTTACAAAATGAGTGCCTGACCTGAATAATAAACATTGTTACTTTTCGACAACAAAGAAAAAAGCCGATACACATAATGTATCGGCTTTCTTATCAAGCATTCAAATGATTATTCACCACCGAACACATAAGCCACGCGCAGGCCAATAGAATTAGCATCAGCATCTTCAACTTTGATGATCAGATAACGCGCAGAAATATCGATGTTACCTAAATGGTAACCAAGCTGAGGTGCAAAACCGAAGTCGGAAGAGCTCTCATCTTCACCAGCTTTTACACTGTTGAAAGAAAGACCGAGTTCAGCACCTGCATAGAAACCACCGAAGCTTTCAGTAAAATAATACTTCAAACCGGCTAACACAGGAATCATAGAAACCTTAACACCTGAATCGTCCTTTTCGCCAAATGATAAAAAGCCTACAGTACCCATCCAGCTAAGGTTTTCATTGATAGGACTTTCATAGCGAACACTAGCGCCAAATCCTGTTCCAACGAAATCACCTAAATCACCTTGAGGTAAAGCCAATTCGGCACCAACTGAGAATCTGCCCTGGGCGAAAGACCCAACAGCCACAAAAAACAGAGCAACTAAAGTAACAATTGTTTTTTTCATAAGCGTTTGATTGTTTTGTATTTAACAAAGATTAGGTAAAGTTTTAAATAAATCAATAGTTTGACTTAAAAAATAAGATTGTCAAGGAGCGAATCTTCTACTTTTGCCGGTATTGCAACAAGAATATTGCCATTTTTTTCCATAGAGTGCCGGGCCGCTCGCTGAGCGTTCTCATTACCCGCCCATGATCTTCTGGCCACCCCATTATTAACATCAAAGAACAGCATATTTTTTATATGTTCATCGGCCTCCTGTGATCCATCAAGTAACATTCCGAACCCTCCGTTCATTACTTCCCCCCACCCTACTCCACCACCATTGTGGATCGATACCCAGGTGGCTCCTCTGAATGAATCTCCGATCACATTATGCACAGACATATCTGCCGTATACCGTGAACCATCATATATATTGGCCGTTTCCCGATAGGGACTGTCCGTTCCTGATACATCGTGATGGTCTCTTCCCAACACTACCGGACCCAGTGCACCCTGACGGATGGCTTCGTTGAATGCCAACGCAATCAGCATTCTTCCCTCTGCATCTGCGTAGAGTATCCGTGCTTTCGATCCTACCACTAATTTATTTTTTTTTGCTTCACTAATCCAGTGGATATTGTCAGTTAGTTGCGATTGTATTTCTTCCGGAGCGTTGGCTTTTAATCTGTTAAGCACATCCCATGCAAGTTTATCCGTGTAGTCAAGGTCGTCCTGATTACCTGATGTACAAACCCACCGGAAAGGACCGAAACCATAATCAAAACACATTGGCCCCATAATATCCTGGACGTAAGATGGATACCTGAAATCAATAGCATTAGTCGCCATTACATCGGCTCCGGCCCGGGAGGCTTCCAGCAAAAATGCATTGCCATAATCAAAAAAATAAGTGCCTCGTGCAGTATGACAATTGATTGCAGCTGCCTGTCTTTTCAAAGACTCCTGTACTTTTAGCTTAAACAATTCAGGGTCCTTAACCATCATTTGGTTGGACTCTACAAAGCTTAAACCTACCGGATAGTACCCGCCTGCCCACGGATTATGCAAAGACGTTTGATCTGATCCGAGATCGATATAAATATTTTCTTTGTCAAACTTTTCCCACACATCGACAACATTCCCCTGATATGCGATAGACACAACTTCCTTTTTTTCTTTTGCTACCCGAACACGTTTTGTAAGTTCATCAAGGTCATCAATGATCTCATCAACCCAACCTTGTGCATGCCGCTTCACCGAAGCTTTTGCATTCACCTCAGCTACTACTGATATGCATCCCGCAATGTTACCAGCCTTAGGTTGCGCACCACTCATTCCTCCAAGCCCTGATGTAACAAACAATTTTCCCGCAAGATCTTCACCTGATTTACTGATGAGACGGCCGGCATTCAGAATAGTAATTGTTGTACCATGAACGATGCCTTGCGGCCCTATATACATGTACGAGCCTGCTGTCATCTGACCATACTGCGTAACGCCCAGTGCATTAAATTTTTCCCAGTCGTCTGGTTTCGAATAATTAGGAATCATCATTCCATTGGTAACGACACAGCGCGGAGCGTTTGATGATGAGGGAAATAAACCCATTGGGTGACCAGAATACATATGCAAGGTCTGCTGATCGGTCATGGTCGCCAGGTATTTCATGGTCAACCGGTATTGCGCCCAATTCTGAAATACGGCACCATTACCTCCATAGGTAATCAATTCATGAGGGTGTTGAGCAACCGCTGGGTCGAGGTTATTCTGGATCATGAGCATGATCGCCCCTGCCTGTTGAGATTTATAGGGATATTCATGAATAGGCCTGGCGTACATGGCATAATCCGGCCGAAACCGATACATGTAAATGCGCCCATAGTTAAGAAGCTCATCATAGAATTCTTTTGCCAGTATAGCATGATGCCTTGGATTGAAATACCGAAGCGCATTCCGAACTGCAAGTTTCTTTTCAGCCGTGGTAAGAATATCCTTCCGTCTTGGAGCATGACTTACAGTATCATCGAATGGTCTTGAATCCGGCAATTTATCTGGAATGCCCTCCAGAATTTCTTTCTGAAAGTCTGTCATACCCGCTTCAATTTAAAATCCTCTACCGTAAAATTCTGCATCGTGTAGTTGTATCCGATTTCAAAAAGATCCTTTGCTTTTCCAATTTCGAAACCACTTACTCGCCCCACTGCCGGGGGTTCAATAAGAATATCACACATACTTTTACTAAGCGCTGTATTTCCATTGATGGCCATCAGCAGGCTTCGTTCAATGACTGTTCTGAAATTCTTCACATCAAAATCTTCATTGATGTAATTACAATGTGATGCAATCAGAAAATCACAATTATTCCGGATCGTTCCTGCAGGCAGATTATCGGTAATGCCTCCGTCAACGTAAATACTTCCATTAAATTGGATAGGATTAAAAACAGCGGGAACACAACACGAAGAAAGTATCGCTGAAGCCAGCTCGCCACTGGAAAAATATTCAGCCTTACCTTTTCGGATATCCGTTGCTGCCACCGTTACAGGTATTTTCAAAGATTCAAAATTATTCTCAGGCATGTGAGCAATCAACACATCCCGTAATCCTTCAAGGCTCAATAATCCGGTCAGTGCCCAGGCAGGCCGTAACGTCTTAAAAAAACTGGTATGCAGAATTATATCAATGATCTCATCTGGCGTATAACCGTACCCATATAGGGACCCTACAATAGAACCCGCACTTGTACCGGCCATACAGCTCACCTTAATACCAAGTTCGTCAAGCGCCTTCAGTACGCCAACATGAGAAGCACCTCTTGCTCCGCCACCGGAAAGAACCAACCCCACCTTCATAAAATATCGGCCAGTTTAAAAGTCTGATCCAGACGAATGCCTTTATCTGTTCGCTTTACGGTACAGCATTCGTGAACCGGGTCATGTTCTAAAAAAAGAATGTATTGTTTATCTGCTGCCTCATTTAAAAATTCTTCCTTTTCAGACAGCGAAACCAAAGGCCTTACGTCATATGCCATGAGGTATGGCAGGGGAATATGTCCGGTTGAAGGCAACAGATCTGCCATGTAGCAAATTACTTTATCCTTATACCGGATCTTTGGTATCATCATTTTATCCGTATGACCTGATACCGAAAGAACATCAAACTGAGAAAACGGAGAGGCAGAATTCAGATCAACAAATGAAAGATGTCCGCTTTCCTGCATGGGCAGAATATTCTCGCGCAGAAAGCTGGCCTTCTCCCGCGCATTCGGAACAGTAGCCCAGTTCCAATGGTCGGCATTAGACCAATACCGTGCGTTCTTAAAAACCAGTTCAAGTTTATCTCCTTCATACTTTACTCCGCCACCACAATGGTCAAAGTGAAGGTGCGTAAGAAACATATCGGTGACATTGTCTTCTGAAAATCCAGCCTTCTTTAATGATCCGGAAAGCGTGTCCTCTCCATGCAGGTAATAGTGACTAAAAAACTTTTCATCCTGTTTATTTCCGAGTCCGTTATCAATCAGAATCAGGCGGTCACCATCTTCAATCAACAGGCAACGCATGGCCCACGAACACAGATTATTATTATCTGCTGGGTTTAATTTCTGCCAGATTGATTTTGGAACAACACCAAACATCGCCCCGCCATCAAGCTTGAAAAAACCGGTGTTGATTACATGCAATTTCATACCGGGAATGTCGAACAATTTCACAAAAAACAAAAACCGCGGTTACCGCGGTTTTTGAAAGATAATATCTCGATAATTTATTCTTTTACCACACCCATGGAACAGAATTTATCCATGCGTTGCTCAATGCGCTGTTCAGCTGTAAGCTTCAATAATTCTTTAGTATTTTCAAGGATAACCTTTTTCACTTCCCCAGCCATCCACTTCACATCCGTATGCGCTCCACCGAGGGGTTCTTTAACCAGTCCATCCACGAGTTTCAGCGAAAGCATATCCTTGCCGGTAAGCTTAAGCAGTTCAGCAGCCTGCTCTTTATAATCCCAGCTTCGCCATAAAATAGTGGAACAGTTTTCCGGTGAGATCACAGAGTACCATGAATTCTCCAGCATCAGTACGCGATCTCCTATAGCAATGCCCAACGCTCCACCCGAAGCACCCTCACCGATTACAATACAGATTACGGGTACCTTCAGTGAAAACATCTCTTTCAGGTTTCGCGCAATGGCTTCTCCTTGTCCGCGTTCCTCTGCCTCAAGACCAGGAAATGCACCCGGAGTATCGATGAACGTAACAATTGGCTTGTTGAATTTTTCCGCCATCTTCATCAGACGCAATGCCTTGCGATACCCTTCCGGATTAGCCATTCCAAAATTACGAAGCTGACGTTGTTTGGTGTTTCTTCCTTTTTGCTGGCCAATGAGCATAAAGGTCTGTCCGTCAATTGTACCGAAACCACCTACCATTGCTTTATCATCGGCAACGGTTCTGTCACCAAAAATTTCTATGAAGTCAGTCGTGATTTCGTAAATATAATCCAGGGTGTATGGACGATCAGGATGACGTGAAAGTTGGACGCGTTGCCAGCCGGTGAGATTTTCAAAAGTCTCTCTTTTGAGGTCTACTATTTTTCTCTCGAGCGCTTTAACTGCAGCTTGTACTTCTTTGTCACTATCGCTGGCTAAACCTTTCATATCTTCAAGTTTCGCTTCCAACTCAGCGATAGGTTTTTCAAAATCCAGGAGCATATAATCGATTTTGTGGGCACAAAGTTATAAGGATTGCGAAATATCGGTAATTAATCATTTCAAAAAGCAGTAAATGAAAAAGCCCTGTAAGTTGATGGCTTACAGGGCTTTATTTATTTCTGGCGGTCCGGACGGGACTCGAACCCGCGACCTCCTGCGTGACAGGCAGGCATTCTAACCAGCTGAACTACCGGACCAATTATGTTAAAACGTGAGTGTGTGTGTCAAAACGGAGTGCAAAGATAGCTTTGGGTTTAATTTCTCCAAAACATGGAAGATATATTTTATTGGTAACTATTCTTATCGACTTTGAGCCTGGCCAGCATATCCTGACTTATACCCTCTGCATACGCACCATAAGCGTCAACCAAAAGTCCTTTCAAACCTGAGCTCGATGATACGGCATACAGCACTGAGCTGTCATCAGGGTTAGTCATGCCTTCAAAACGATGGACTTCGTCTACATGAAACTCGGCTGGCTTTAACCGTAAATTCAGCGGTGTACATTCAATCCATTCCGGATGCAGATTGAAATCCTGGTCATACCCTTTGCTCTTTAATGATCGGATTGCTTCAGAAAGAGTCTCATATGTTTTCATAGCTATGGGTAGTACGTTGATTCACTAAGCTGATTCACTAAAAAGTCAAGTGCAAACCAGCTTTCCTATTCAATAAAACGTGTCATTAAAACTTGAAATAAAACTCTCCGGTAATGTTCGAGCTATCCCAGGTATTTTGCCGGTCACCAGACAGTTTTAAGACGTTCGCTCTGACTTCCTTAAATACCTGTTCAATTGTCAGTCCGGGTTTACGCATCGCTTTCAATAACTCCTGTGTGTACAGACCGTTGCGACCACTGCCATCAGAAGCAACAGAACCTGGTGCTGTAGCATAGGCGATAAATGATCCCCTCGCCCTTCTCATTTCACCAAGGCCCTGGCTCACGGATCTGTTTAATGCAGGGAAAGGATTATTACGGCACGCATCCAGTATAACAATGTTCATTCGCGAGTTTGAACGCTCCATGTTTGCCAGTACCATGCGCTGTGTCGGGAAACAATACCGGGGAATATCATCTTCAAACTCTACGATAGCATCGATGGGAATAAGATAATTTTCATCATCATGCTGCACGCCATGGCCTGCAAAATAGAATAAGGCAACCGTCTTTTCACGGTCACCGGCATCAACTTTTTCCTTAAACTTTAACAGGGCTGCACGCATCTGACCATAGGTAGCATCGGTTAACAAATCAACCTGAAATCCGGAATTTCTTAACTCCATGGTAATATCAATAGCATCGTTAACCGGGTTTTTTAATACGCCTATATTCTGCGGATAAGCAGAGTTTCCGATAACCAATGCAAAGCGTCTTTCATCTTTATATATGTCCGCCAAGGAAGATTGTGATGCCAGAATAATCTGGTTTGAATTATTGCTTTCCGGTTTGGAGGCAATCGTGTTCGTTTGCTTATCTGACTTAGCGAGTTCACGTTTAATATCTGTATTAGTGGGATCAGCGATCTCGCCTGCTTTCAGATCAGCGTAAGCTTTTTCAGAATTTCCGGTTTTCGCAAATATCATGCTCCGCTCATACAGAAGTTTGGCTTTCACTTCCGGTTTGCTTTCCAATTCACGTATCGCATTGGAATAAGAACTTATGGCATCGTCATTTGCCCCAATGTTGTCATGACATTTGGCTTTGAACCAGTAAATATTACCCAGGTTTTTATGCCCCAGCAGAATGGTCTCTTCAAAATCGAGAACAGCATTCTTGTAATCATTGGTTTTATAATAGGAGAGCGCGCGCAGGTAATACACTTCTACATCGAGAGCCTTATCACGCGTTGGTTTGGTAAGGTACTCTGAAAAATTCCGGATAGCCTCTCCATATTGCCCGTTGGTGTAACTACTGTGCCCCTTCTCATACAGTTTAAACTGGGCTGTTGCTGACAGGCTCACCGTCATCAAAATAACTACCCAGCTAATAACGTTACATGGCATAGACCAAATTTTTACCTTTTGGATAAGCAAGTTAAAAACAAAACCACTTTATCATCAACCCCAACACATGTTGTGTGCTGTTCATGCGAATCAAAAAAAATTCTATTTTTATGGGTTCTAAGGGCATGAGGATACTACTCTTTTATTTCATCGTATTGCTTTTCACAGCACCTTCATGCAGCAAGCATTCAGGTGCAAATATCCGCACGGTAAAACCAAAATACCATCACCGGTGGTATGACCGCAAGAAAGACCGGCATACCAAACGCACTAAAACTATCCGCGTGCAGAATTAAAAATTGTACGTCAGGCCAAGCGAAACATTAACAGACGGAAAACCCTTTTTCGTTAATGGGAAATCGTCATCAAAGAATGTCTCCAGATCATTTTCCTTATAAGAATCTGTGCTGATGAACGTTACCGGGAAGGTATATCCAAACGCAGCCTGAAGGGAAATTGAAATCTTTTTAGCTGGGTTTAATTCAACACCCGGACCAATAAATATTCCACCGGTAATTTCAGAATCGGTTTCGACACGCGCATCGTGTGTCTCTACAAATTCCCATTCTTCTCCATAGTTGTGGTACTCATGCACATCCCCAGTGATTTTACCCAGCATTGCCATAGTAACAAAGGGCTTGGCAAAGGCATAAAAGGAAAAAACGGAATTATCACGAACGGGTACAAAGTTTACCTTCAGATCAAAGGACAAGGAAAAGAGTTGCAGATTACCTCCTTCAAGGTCCATAATATAACCTTCATAGTAATCCCCGACATCACCGGTATAAATGTTATTATAATCATCCGTTGTCTTTTCGGGATCGTAGATGAAACTGTTGTAGGAGAAGCTTGAACCTACAGAAAGTATCCTATTGGTCCGTTTCAGAAACCCGATACTCACGTTGTAGCCCATGCTGTAGTCACCAATATTGTCACCCAGGGTAAACGATGGTCCTCCACTTATGAACACACCTTTGCTCAACGCTATTCTTTCACGTTTTGTTATTTCACCTTCATCTTGTGCCTGCACATAAAAACACGAAATCACAAGCATGACAAGGAGTACTATTCTATTCATTATTCCGGGATTAAAAATATGGTTTTAAAAAAACGGTTGCCCGAAGGCAACCGGTATTTGATTTTTATTTTCTCGATTTCGATTGTGTAGGTTTGACCGGAGCACGCTTGCGACCTCCAGCATCGGCACCGGCACGATTAAGTACCTGGAAGTCATCAATCATAAAGCCTCTGAATCCATTATACAATTCATCTACTGTGGAGAACGAAATCATGATTTTGATTTTACCATCAGCATAGTCTGAAATGTCGAACTCCTGGTATGTCCAGATCGGTGCCTTATTAAAGCCTGAAGAAGTGTAGGGCAATGCATCACGGTCTTCGAGCAATGGATCAGAATACGGATTAAGTGATCCGATGAAATGAGATTCTTCGTCCTCATCGATTACATATACCTCCATCAGATCATAGCCAGACGTATTGGGATTAACACTTTCAATTTCCCACCACGTCCAGAAAGCAACAGCGGCCTCGTCTTTGGATGTCAGGTTAATTTCCGGTGACGTTATGGTACCATCGTTAGGTACTTCACTCTCTCCCCCTCCCATCAGTGGTTGATCTTCATAAGGCACTCCCAGGAAATTACCCGTTTCAGCTTCACCATACCACATGCTGAAATTTCCCTGGTATGGATCGGTTACATCACCATCCGTCTCATCACCTGAACCCAACGTTACAAAATCCGGGTAAGCATCATTGCTGATGTTCAGGTTTTTAGCATGGCGATGCCAGAAGCCGGTCATCTCCCATCCTTTGTCTGTCTCAAAATCATCGGAAAAAACGGCTGATGCCTCCGAAGCTTGTTTCATCTTCACGCTCATCACCTTTGATTTATTCTGTGACAGTTCCTGATCCTTCAGTACCTTAACCTCCAAACCATCCTTCAGGAAGCGAACCTTAAAAGAGGATATCTCTTCACCGGTATAATCAGTGATCGGAATACCTCCGATATAGAATTGCCCTTTGGTATTGGAATACGCTGAAGCAAAGAACCCGTTTGTAAGTTCCGTTTCTGTTGCAGAAATAGAGATCAACACATCAGCAATGGGTTTGCTGTCTTCATCGACAATGGTTCCGGTTATAGAAGCCACCGGCACATCAATATCCGTTGTCACCGGAAGAATCGCAGCAAATACATCTTCCGTAAAAGCGTCTGAAGTTTCGATCGGTTCTGTGCTGGTTTCCTGGTAATCGTCAGATGTTATGGTAACTACATAGGTTCCGGACGCCACATTATCAAAGGAATATTCCCCTGAAGCATTGGTAGTAGTGGTTTGATTTAAACTACCTCCACCGGTACTGGTTATGGTTACCGTCCCGGATACAGGCTCATTGGTAACGCCATCAAGCACTACACCCAGTACTTGTTTGGGATCTGTATTGCCACCACCTCCATCGTCATCCGATGAAGAATCACAACCCTGGAAGAAAAGGGAAAGGCCAAGACTCATTGCAATGAGTCTGGCGGAAAAGGAAAAGGTCTTTTTCATAACGAGCAACTTTAACGTTTTTAGCAATTCTGATTAGAATGAATAGCTGTTACCATTCTTGGTAAACGTAACCACGTTTGCTACGCTGCCATTCTGTGTTGTTCCGGTAAACGTCTTGCTTTTACCAGGAGCGTTTATAGTAACTACCCAGGTAGTAGCATTAGTCTCACCGCTGTAGTCATCTACGGAAACGGTGTAGGTACCATCGGGAGCGCTTTCATTCCAGAAGATGTTTTCCGGACCATAACCATCGGTATCATCACGATCCAGTTCGCCACCTGTGTCTGAGAAAGGATTGGTATAGTTTATGGAAGTACCGGATGGGTCTTCTACATACAGATCCTGATCGCTGTCATTATTCCAGGATAAGCTTACCTGCAATGAGCCTGATCCCAGTTTCAAAACATTCACACTCGCATTAACCTGCTCGCTTACGCGATCATCTTCATCATAAATACTGAAGTCCAGATCGAATTCACCTTCATCCACATTGGTAGGGATACCAATCGGTATGGATATTTGTCCGGATGAGCCTGACCCTGCAGCGAAATTGATATCGAAGTAGGTACCTGCCCCATTGACCTGAATGTAGGCTCCGGCAAGATCTCCTGTAACACCCGAATAACTGAATACCAGTACGAACGTGTTTCCGTTTGATGATGTGATCTCGGGTGTGATCGCATCCACTTCAGGTGTTTCCGGTGTAACCGTTGTGGTTGGGGGATTACCTGATCGCTGATCCGTGCCCCCGGGCATGATGAGAACTTCGCTCAACGCATCTGAATCCGAAGGGTCGATAAGGCCTGGTTTATCATCACCACCGTCACTGCCGCAAGACAGACAGCATTGTACCAGGACTACCATTAAAGCAACTTTGATTAAATTCCTATTCATATAGACAGAGAAAATTTGGTTTATATAAAAATAGAGAAATTAATCCTACGCCTTTCAGGCAGACGGAATAAAATGGCGTTGAAACGCTAAAAATACCTACTTATGGGTATGATAATACCGGGAAACAGGTCAGGAAGGCCTTATTGAAGGCCCTTAATGACCAGATCGAGGTTTCTGCGGAAGAAGATCTTCGCAGGTGATTGTTGATTGATATGGGCCGTGATAATACCGCCCAGCAATACCGAAGTCAGCAGGTTGGTTATATCACGCGTGGAAATCGTTCGTGTTATCTCCTTCCGGAAAATAGCTTCAAGGGTAAATTTCTCCAGCATCTGGTCAAGGGAAAGGATCTCAATAGACGCAATATTCTCAACCGCGGGGAAAAGTAATTTCTTCTCTTCAGGCTTTAACGGAAAAGGTTTGGGCGCTCTTTTGAAATCGGAAAGGTAGCCTACCAGGCTTAACAACAAACCCGGGTGCTCTTCGAATTCTTCGGCCAGTTTATCCAGCAACATATAGATGCATTGTAATCCTTCCTTCGGCTTCTGTACCAGGTCAATAGAGCGTCCGAGGCACCATACCCGGAAGTAGTACAGCAGGATATCTTCTTTTTGCGGAAAGTACTTAAACAGGGTGACCTTTGATATTTTGACCTTGTCACAGATATCGTCTACGAACAGGTCATCAAACGATTTCTTTCCTATTAATTTCAATGTTACGTCCAGGACCTGCACTTTCAGGCGTGCAGCTTTTTCTTTTCTGAGGCTCATGAGTCTTTGTATACATTAAGTAGTGCTTTACTTCCAATCTTCACGAATACCTTTCTAAACAGCATCGGAAGTAATACTTTTAACCCGACTTAACCAATATTGATCATGATGAAGCGCTTATTTCCGCTTTTACTTGCCATAGGTGCAGTTGCCTGTAATGTGGGGAAGAACGACAAGATCACGGGAGTAATAGCCGACTCAGCCATGGTTGTCAGTGCCCATCCACTGGCATCTGAAGTAGGTGTTACAATTATGAAAAAAGGTGGTAATGCTGTGGATGCTGCCATCGCTGTTCAGTTCGCGTTAGCAGTTGTATTTCCGGCAGCCGGAAATATTGGTGGTGGTGGTTTTATGGTAATCCGATTCAATACCGGAGATCTGTCCTCATTGGATTATCGCGAGAAAGCACCGGCTGCAGCAACAACAACGATGTACCAGGATTCCACAGGGGAAGTCATTACCGGATTAAGTGAACTGGGCCATCTTTCGGCTGGCGTTCCGGGTACGGTAGCAGGTCTTGCCGAAGCGCATGCCAAGTATGGAAAACTCCCCTGGAATGAATTGGTCCAACCCGCCATCGATCTGGCACTGAAGGGATTTACCCTTACCAAGGACGAAGCTGAAGGACTCAACGACATACAGGAAGATCTCCGTAAGCACAACAGCGTATTACCTGAATTTCTTATCCGCGAAAAATGGAATACCGGTGACTCCATACGCTACACTGATCTGGGTCATACACTGGAACGCATACGGGACGAAGGCGCAGCCGGTTTTTACATGGGTAAGACAGCGGATGATATCGTTGCCGAGATGAAACGTGGTAAAGGACTGATAACCCATGATGACCTGAAAAACTATAAAGCCATATGGCGCGAGCCTGTGGTAGGAAAGTATAAAGCCTATACGATCATATCTATGGGCCCGCCTTCCAGTGGTGGAATTGCTTTGTTACAATTACTTGGTGCTGTTGAAAATTATCCGGTTGCTGACTGGGGACATAATTCAACCCGGAACGTTCACCTTATGGTTGAAGCGGAAAGAAGAGTGTATGCTGACCGCGCAGCCTACCTGGGTGATCCGGATTTTGTAACCATACCCCGGGAGAGACTTCTCGACAGATTGTATATGCATGAGCGGATGAAATCTTTTGATCCTGATAAAGCCACACCCAGTGCAGCTATACGCGAAGGGGAATTGACAACAACTGAATCACATCAAACCACCCACCTGTCTATCGTTGATAAAGAAGGCAATGCCGTATCCGTTACTACAACCCTCAATGGCTCCTACGGATCGCACGTTGTGGTGGCAGGCTCCGGATTTCTGCTCAATGATGAAATGGATGACTTCAGCATCAAGCCAGGTGTACCTAATATGTACGGAGCAATAGGCGGTGAAGCCAACAAGATCGAACCAGACAAACGCATGCTCAGCTCCATGACGCCAACCATTGTGGAACGGGATAACAAACTGTTCATGGTGGTGGGTACACCCGGAGGTACAACCATTATCACCTCTGTGTTCCAGACGTTTCTGAATGTCGTTGAACATTCCATGACCATGCAGGAAGCTGTCAATGCCAAACGTTTTCACAGTCAATGGATGCCCGATATAGTTGACCTTGAACAAGGTGTTTTTGATAACCAAACCATGAAAGACCTTCAGTCCATGGGGCACATACTCCAAACGCGGGATTATACGCTGGGAAGAGTCGATGCCATTCTCGTGCGGACGGACGGAAAGCTTGAAGGTGGTGCAGACCCGAGAGGCGATGATACCGCTATGGGATTTTAAGTTCAGTTGACCGTTGACAACAAGCAATTGACAACCCTTCACACCATCACTTCCCTAATTTGTAAACTGCCTTTTGCCTACTGTCAATTGTCCCTGCTGTTAAGGGATTACATATTGAGCCAATAAGTAATCTTAAAAACAAGACCGCGGTTTTTTACATTCATGGTGGTGGTAGCGTAGTTGTCTGTATACACCAGGAATACATCTGACATGGGCTTGAATCGCCATTGCAATCGGCTGTTGATATTAACGTTCTCGGCTTGTGTATTGTATTGCAGAAAAGTAGTCCACCAGATGTTATTTCGTAAACTCAATTCTGCCCGTGGCCCGATCAGGTATATGTTATCGCTTCCATATTCATCGGGTAATTCAATTACATTCTGCAGATAACTGATTCCGAAATTGCCCCAGGGCTGTTTGCGGGCATTCAGTGTAACACCATACTCCGCCCGTGTTCCATTATAAAAATTCCCGTAGGTCACCGCGAAGTCAGCATAGATTGGTCTACGCGCATCGGTTGTGTATTTGATCTTATACTGTGTGAAATTATAATAGGCTGCAGGTATAGGTTTGTCGTTGTCCAGCAGATCACATGGGAAAGGAAGCTGCACTTCATTATTGAAAACATCAAGGAACAGAATGCGGGTATCCTTAAAGTATATTCCCAGATTCACGGATGTAAAGCGTTCCAGAAAATCACCATTCGTTTTATAATTGATAACACTCCAGGTGTTCGGCTCGATCAGGTTTATCACCTTAGACTTTTTCGGATAGATCAGAAAACCAAGCCATGGATTTATATTGTAATGACCAATACGGATAGTTGTATCACGAACGGCATCGTAATTATATAATCTTGGAATGAAGCCCACATCATTGATGTAGTTCTCTCCTACCTGTTCAACAATTGAACCGATATAGAATTTCTTATTGATATAGCCTGCCTGTGCACTGAGGTATTCGTTCTCGTTTAATTTCTCCGGAGTGATGGCCGTGTGTCCGCGCAGGTAGGCCGTGAAATTTCCATTGTCGGAGGTGTATTGAAATTCGCCACCGTATGTCCGGTTGTATGTACTTTCGGTTTCCCCTTCATTACGTTCGGTGGTTTGGCGATTGGTAGTCAGGAATTTAATCGCTGAGCGCGAGAATATGCGCTGTGACAGTGACGTGACAAAATAATTATTCGCAGATACTTCATCCGTGGCTTCCGTCTGAACATCCATGATACCGATACGCAATCCTTTGGTGACATTACCACTCAGGCGGGCACCGGCAAGGATCGGAACAGGTTCACCATCATACAATCCAATGGTGCGCGAAAAGAAAGGCTTGACCATCCATGATCCAAAACCGGAGAACAGATCAGCATTCTCCAGGAAAAAATTTCTGCGCTCCGGAAAAAGCAAAGAGAAGCGCGTTACGTTTGTCATCTGCCGGTCTACCTCAACGTTGGAAAAGTCGGGCTTCACGGTAAGGTCAAGATTAAGTGATGAGGTCAGCGCGAGCTTGGCATCAAATCCTGCATTCAGTGGTGTCTCTGCCTTCTCACCATCTTCATGATTCCGGGTCTTTCCTCCGGATACATAAGGTATCAGGGTAACCCTGCTTTTCTCAGGCTTTATAGGTTCGGCCCAGCGCAATGTACCGAGATAACCGAGATCCTGTCCATTGAATTGAAGTGGCACATGCGTCCAGGTAGAGAAGGTATTTCCCTTCATATCATTTCGGATAAAATTCAGACCCCACTCCATCACTCCATCTTTAAATCGCAGTGAGGTAAAGGGAATGGCCATCTCTACAATCCAGTACCTATCGTGCACCGTTACCGAAGAGAACCATTTGTTGTCCCAGTTCTCATTTATCTGCGACCACGAGCCCATATTATTGACAGCGCCTTCCAGCTGTGCTCCTCCTGCATTGACAGCAAACATAAAACCGTTAGCTTTTTGATTGATCGGATCCAGGATCACGGAAAAACCATCGCTGTTCCAGAACTGATCGATCTGATCACGCTTCAGGGTTTGAATGGTCAGACTATCCCTGCTTTGATAATTTATCGCAGCCACAAACAGAAACTGATCATTGAACGTCATCTTGACTTCTGTTTTTACAGAAGCATAACCGGAATCACTTGGCCACTTGTTCAGAAAGGGTGAAGCGTTTTCCGCTTCACTCCAGGAGGACTCGCTGAGGTCACCATCGATTTTCATGGCAGATGAAGCTTTCTTCACCAGCAGTACAAACTTTTCTGACTGACCCGATTGTGCTGCCAAAACTCCGGGGATGATCAGAAATATCCACAGTAGAAGCGTACGATATACCTGCATACGGGATAAGGGTAAGGTTTGCCTCTGTCAACGGACGGTATCAAGCACGTTTTCCATACTTTGTCTGACAACGTTTATGATCGCCTGTTTGCATACCTCTTACAGCTGGATGCATTTTATCCGGAGCAAAAAGAAATTGGTAGGGAGCTTCACGTTCTGCATACCCTGATACTCGGTATTGACCGTGATTGCCTTATTTTTACAAACTGAAAAGACCTGGTTAACGTCTTGACTACAAAAACTCAATCTTGAAGCACAAGTTCCACTGGCTTTTACGAAACCGTCTGTTGCAGCACTTCCTGTTCTGGGCTGCGCATATCGTATTCTATGCCCTGCTTTGGGGAAGTTTTGAAGAGAATTATAAACAAACTTTCATCGAGGAGTTCATGTACCTGCCGGTGAAGATTGTCTTTACCTATTTTATACTTTATTACCTGTTACCGCGGTTTCTGCTGGAAGGCCGGTATGGTGTATTTACAATCTGGTTTGTTGGCGCGTCATTCATTGCGGGTATACTGCAGCGTTATGTAGCCTTCAACATTGATTATCCGATTTACTATCCGCAATACCTGAGCGATCCTTTTCTCTGGTTCCCGAAAGTGGTGAAGATGTTCGTCTCCATTTACCCGGTGACATTTTCCGCAGTAACGATCAAGCTGCTCAAATACTGGTATACCAATCAGAAAGCACAACAGGTATTGAAAGAAGAAAAGCTGCGGGCCGAATTAAACTTTCTGAAGACCCAGATCCACCCGCATTTTCTTTTCAATACGCTGAACAACCTGTATGCACTGACCCTGAAAAAATCAGAGCGTGCTCCGGACATGGTGCTGAAGCTCTCTGAACTGATTAACTACATGCTGTATGAATGTACCAGTGATGAGGTGCTCCTTTCCAAGGAGATCAAATTTATCCGCAACTATATTGACATTGAGAAAATGCGCTATGGTGACAAGCTGGATATTGACCTCCGGATATCCGGAGATGTGAGTGACCGTAAAATTGCTCCGCTCATACTCCTCCCCTTTGTTGAAAACTGTTTTAAGCACGGTGCCAGTGAAGAATTGCAACAGTCATGGGTTAAGGTAAGTGTTGATGTACAACCACACGTGATCCTCATCAAGGTGGAGAACAACAAAGCTTCCGGAAACGGCCATACACGCAAGGAAGGCATCGGCATTCAGAATGTAAAACGAAGAATGGATCTGCTTTATACCAACCGACATGAATTGAAAATCATGGATGGCGAAGAAACATTTTTGGTAGTACTTACGATCAATAGCTAAACGCAGTTTTATGAAATGTATAATCGTGGATGATGAGCCACTGGCCATCGAGATCATGGAGTCGTATGTCGCCAAAATTGATCAGCTGGAAGTTAGTGGTACGTTTCGCAATGCGGTTTCAGCGTTTACGTTTGTACAGCAAAATCCGGTAGACCTCATTTTCCTGGACATACAGATGCCCAAGCTTTCCGGAATTGATTTCCTGAAAACCCTGAAGAACCGACCCAAGGTAATTTTCACTACCGCTTTCCGTGATTATGCCCTGGAGGGATTTGAACTGGAAGTAGTAGACTATCTGCTGAAACCCATACCCTTTGATCGTTTCCTGAAAGCTATTGCCAAAGTATTACATCAACCACAGGCGCTTCCGGCAACCCCTGCATTGAAATCTGACAACCAGGATAACTTTGTGTATTTCAAAGTCGACAAAAAGATGATCAAGACACGAATGGCGGATATTCTGTACATCGAGAGCATAAAAGACTATGTGAAAGTAAAGACACTGGAAAAGGAGATCGTTACACAACAAAAGATCAGTTACCTGGAGGAAAGCCTGCCCCGGGAACAATTCGTCCGCATCCACCGCTCCTTCATTGTAAATGTGAACCGCATTGATGCGTATACAGCAACGGATGTTGAGATCGGAAAAACCAGTGTACCTATCGGAAGGAATTATAAAAACGATGTGATCAAACTACTGGCCCGGAATATTTTCTGAGTAAGGCTTTACATCTTCCGGATCACGAACTCCACTCTGCGGTTAAGTTGGCGTGTTTCCTCAGAATCGTTGCTGGCGATGGGTTTTGAGGCTCCATATCCTTTACCGGTAATGCGCTTTTTCTCAATGCCCTTTTCTACCAGGTAATCTTTCACCTTATCAACACGGGCTTGTGATAACTTGATATTCTGCGCAGGAATTCCACGGTTATCTGTATGGCCCGCCAGTTCGATCTTCACGTGCTCATTCCGTTTGAGGAAAGAAACCACCATATCGAGTTCCGGATAAGAGTCGGGCAGCAAAAAGGTTTTCCCCTGTTCAAATAAAACATTCTTCAGATTTACCGTGGTTCCTATTTCAACGGGTTGAAGTTTGAAGTTCATCTCCAATTCCTTCATATCCTCATACGATTTTACATTCAGTTTTTCCAGTGCACTTACATAGCCATTGGCTTCCACACTGATGAGGTATTCATGTGAAGCCGGAACATTAACGGCAAAACCTGCATTGGTTTGGGACTGTATCTGTTTTGTAGCAACCTGCGTGGCACTGAACGAAACGGAAGCCTGAATAACCTCTCCACTTTTTGCATTAACTACTTTACCATAGACCCTCACTTCACCGGCAGGAATGACCGGTTCAAGGCTTCTGGTCTGCAACGTGTCAATACTGGCCGTGAGCACTTGTTGCTGATGCGGAACATGAGATGGCATAAATCTCACATCACCATAGAGATCGCTGTTATTGGTCGTGGTGAATAGTCTGTCTCCTTCCGGAGTTACACGATAGAAAAGATCTCTCCCTTCCGTGTTGATTTCGGGACCCATATTTTTTGGCTCCGACCAGTTGGTCCAAGTGTCATCCAACCGGGTTGATGAATACACATCGAAGCTTCCGTTACCCTTGCGGCCATTTGTGGAGAAATATAATGTTGTTCCGTCTGCGCTCAGCGATGGACTCAGTTCCTGAAAGGGTGTATTAATGGTAGACCCTAAATTCCGAGCCTCTTTCCATTTTCCATCGCTTCCTCTTGTGGTTACATAAAGATCTTCCACGCCCTTCGTTCCATAGGTTTCAGCGGAAAACACAAATACGTTTTTGTCGGGAGAAATAAACCCGTACAGATTGGTTGATTTATTCTGAAAATAAGGGATTGTTATATTCTCCGGCTTTGACCAGCCGCTTCCCGTGCTCTTAGAAAAAGCAATGCCTTGCGTTCTCGGAGTTTCCATACCGTCATAATGACTGAGCAGAAACATTTCATTTCCATCGGCAGAAAAACCGGCAATACCATTGAAGCCGCGGTTGTTGAGAACACTTCCGCCATGCACCGGTGTAGACCATTCCCCGCTTTCCGTTAACGCAGATATCCAGATATCACCCGGGTCTTTCTTTCCCCCAACATTCTCCGGGCGATTGGCAATACTCATATAAAGTGTACGGCCATCCGGGCTCAGCACCGGGTTCAACTCATCATAGGAAGTATTCAGATAGATCAGGGCACTTTCTGACAGCGGTTGTGCTGTGACCAGCATATTGAAAAAGATCAGCACTATGGCGTTAAAAAACTTCATTCTCCAAAAAAATCAACCCTAAAGTTAGTCAGTTCAATCGTATCACTCAATTATTGATCGTTAAATCCACCTGTTCAGGGTTGCATTCAACCCCTTCAGCCGCTCACCCAACGATTTCCTTTTATCGTAAACCGCCAGGGAAGTTTAGCATCCTCACCTGCATAATCAATTCCGATCCGGGGTGATGCTTCAATAAGGGTGCGCTTCAGCTTATAACCACGATCTTCTATCCAAACTTCGTTATCCCGTAAAAATTTTCCATTCAAATTTCTGTCAATACCCATAGCCCGGGTCAGTTTGCCCGGGCCAGAGGTAAGCTGATGGGCCGACCTGATCGCACCTCTCCGCAATTGCATTTCTGCAATACCTTCAACCGGTTCCACCGCACGCACGAGTATGGCGTCCGCAATACCTTGCACATTGGTAACCACATTAAACATGTTATGCATGCCGTAGCATAAATAGACGTACGCCAGACCACCATCCTCAAACATAACCGCATTCCGGTTTGTCTTGCGACCTTCATAGGCATGGCATCCGCGTTCCTTCCACGAGTATGCTTCTGTCTCCACAATCACACCACTGGTCACAACACCTTTTATCCGGGTGAACAATACTTTACCGAGCAGTTCGCGGGCAATTTTCACCACATCTGACCGCTGGTAAAAGCTTTCCGGCAGCTTCATTCTAACTTCATTTTAAGTGTCACAAGAATATTTAACTTTGGCCCCTCTGAATTCAAAACAACCAAAAATTAAAACCACCATGAAAAAATTTACCCTGATTGTTTTATTATTTGTATCCTGCCTGTTAGCGGAAGCCCAGGTTCAGATTCCTGCACCAAGCCCGGCAGGTTCAGTTTCAGCTGTGGTCGGATTGACGGATGTTAAAATTGATTATTCACGTCCCCGGATAAAAGGGAGAACCATTTTCGGAAGCGATGACAAAGCCGTTGTTCCCTTTGGAAAGATCTGGAGAACAGGTGCCAACGCAGGTACCAAGATATCTTTCTCTGATGATGTTAAAGTAGAAGGCATTGCCGTTCCAAAAGGCGAATACCTGTTACTTACCTGGCCCGGAGCAACAGAATGGACTGTTGTACTCTATAAAGATGTAAAGCTTGGTGGCAATGTGAATGGTTACGACCAGGCCCAGGACGCAGCAAACTTTAAAGTAAAGCCTGGAAAACTAACTGAAAAAGTAGAGACTTTCACGATCAACATCGGAGACATTTCTGATGACAGCAAGAGCGCAAAAGTTCAACTGGCCTGGGAGAACACTTCGGTGAAATTCACGGTCTCAACAGATTATGAAGCCAAAGTGTTGAAGTCTATCGAGACCTACACAAAAGTTGAACCCTACAATTATTTCCAGGCTGCTGTTTACTATTTAGAGAACGGCAAAGACCTGAACCAGGCACTTACCTGGATCAACCAGGCTGCCGAAGGAATGAACAGTCCATTCTGGGTATTGTATCAGAAAGCCAGAATTCAAAAGGCGCTGGGAGACAAGAAGGGTGCCGTTGAAACATCAACAGCTTCTCTGGCCAAAGCAAAAGAAGCCAAGAACCGTGACTATGAAAACATGAACAACGATCTGATCAAGTCGTTGAAATAGCAATTACAGTCAATGGTCCACGGCCCCACAGTCGTCTGTTGACTGTGGACCGTGGACTGTTACTTTCAATCAATCACTCCCAGATCTTTCGCCAGATAATTTACCAGAGGCTGTTGCTGCAGGTGGTCTGCCAGTGAAAGGTATTCGATGTACACAAAATAGATATCACGCTTAAGCTTAAGCAAAAGTGTTTTCAGTTTCCCCACATCTTCACGGTACTGTGTGATGATAAGCGGGTCTCCCCCTTTTAACGTGCTCAGCGATTGAATGAGATTGCTTTGCTCCAGTTGACTGATCTTCTGCTGAAGACTGCTGTGTCGTTCAACAAGCTTCCGAAGATTCTCGCGGATAATGGTCTTGTCGGTTTGTGACTCATGTTCAGCTTCCTTCAGATCATACTCCGCTTCGATGGACTCCAGCCTGCGTTTGGCCATATCACCCTTGTTCGGATTGGTGATGGGAATGGTCACACCAAACGAGAGGTTGATGGGTGAACGGTCCTGTTCTACCCTGCGTTGATCAAACTCAGTTTGTAAAAAGCCCAGGTTGATGTTTGCTTTCTCCAGCTTATACTCCTGGTTGGCCATTTCAATCTTCTGCTTTTGATATTCTACTGCAGCCGAAACCAATGCAGCTTGCGTCAGGCTATCTACTATATTTTCAATACGTTCCACGGATATAACCGCATCCGGATTCCAGTCGATCGTTCTTCCGTGTGCTTCCGGATAGAGCCGTTCAATGCGCTGCATTTCATTATGCAATTCAAAGTCTGCTTCTTCAAACTCCACCATACGGTTCAGCTGTTTCATTTTTAATTCTACATAGTCGTCTGCATCAAAGAAGCTGCTTGTCTGTTGTTTCTCGAGAATGGCCACCTGGTTGTCTACGAGTTTCCGTATCTCCTCAAGCTGGGACTTCAACCCTGAATAGTAGACAATGTAAATAGTCTGGTAGTATCGCTCAACGAGCGCTTCCTTCAGGATGATATCGCGCTCAAACTGCAACGATGACTGATACGCTTTAAAATAGCGGTTGTTACTTCGGATCTCCCAGGGATTGGCAGGTGTAAATCGAAGTGCGTATTCCTGTTGATTAACTTGTAATTCGCGGGTCTGCGTGCGGAATTCAAACTTCTGAAGGGGCGATAACCGATATGGTTTTCGTTCCAGGTAACTGATCTGCTCATCAAACGTTTTGATCTCCGGATCAGTCATCGCTGAACGGATAAATTCATCCATCGTAACCTGACCCTGCACGTTAAACCAAGCCAGCCAGAAGGCCAGCATTATGCCGACTGTAGCGATCACGCGATGGCTCATCGGATCATTACTTTTTCACCCGTAGCAAATTCATTCTTCGCGGATATCTCGATGAAGACTTCACGTCCAAAGGCTTTCACCGCGGTAGACTTCTGCAAAATTTCAGGAAGCTCAACAACAGATCCATAGCCGATCACTTTACCGGAAGCGATCACTTTACTGTGTTCATAGGATTGCACTGAAACTTCACTGCCCACCGGAAGGGATTCTTTTTTACCTACCTGATATCCCACAACCGTGGTAGGATGCTTCGGGTTAACGGATAACAAAGATGTAAACGCATCTACCTGCACACCCTGCTTAACAAACACACTGCCTACTACGCCATCGGCTGCTGCATACTTGCTGAGTTTCTTCTGTTCATCACGAAGCAATTCGAGCTCACGGTCCAGCAGCCTGATCTGGTTTTCAAGCAACCGTTGTTCGGTTTCTTTTTCCTGGAGTATATCCTGCACCTTGATGGCAACAGCCTCTTCGCGTTTTGATTTCTGTTTCTTCAACGCCTTGATCTTGACATCCAACGGGCTGGTGGAATTGCGGGTGGTATCTTTGGAAGAAGCAAATTCTTTGGTCAGTTGTCTATTCAGCTGATACTCGCTTTCAGCCTGATTGATCTCCGCGTTGATCTCTTCAATCTCAACACCCTGTTCGGCTTTCATGTACGCGATCTCTGAAGCCGCGAGTTTGGTCTTTTCATCTACTTCCGATCGCAGTACAACGATCCGGTTATTGAGCCGGTCAATATCGATCTCCAGTGCCTGGCTTGTCAATTCCACTAACAGATCTCCTGTTTTTACTTCCTGTCCCGGTACAACAGGAATGGATTTAACAACCGCAGATTTTTCAGCATTGATTGTATATTCCTTGGCATACGTGATGCCCACAGATGCATGTCCGGAGCCTTTGAAAAAACGCGTGCTGATGAACAGCATGGTCAGGAATAATACCGCGATGAACCAATAGAACCAGTTACGTAACATGCTGTGGGTTATGTGTTAGTGAGTTCGTTTATGGTCAGGCGTATCTGCGCGATACCCTCAATGGTCTTCAGTTCTTCAATCAGGGTATGGTGTGAAGCTTCTTTTTTCAGTGAGACTCCGTAAACATAGCGCATCGTATTCTCCTTTGTCAACAGAATGCTAAGCTGCCGTACTTCTCCGCAGTGCTGACCAATGATGACCAGCGCATCGTTTAACTGGCTTGAACTATTCAGGGTGAATGCCAGGTGGTGATGCTGAACAAAACTGCGGAACGGTGAGATGTGCAACAGAAATGCTACTACACAGAATAAGATGGTACCCACAAATGAGATGGTATATCCATACACACCAATAGCGAGACCTGTACTCAGCGCAGCAAACAGGAACAGAACATCCCGTGGATCATCAATGCGTGTACGAAAGCGGATGATCGCCATCGCTCCGAAAACACCCAGCCCGCGCGCGAGACTGTCTCCTATCGCCATCATCACCATCGTGGTTACCACGGCACCCAATATCAGGGACTGAAAGAAATTCTTCGGATAGTAATCGCCTGTAAACGTCAGCTTATGGGTAATGGCTACAATGGAAGCCAGTAAGAAAGCCCAGATAAACGAGAAGGTGATATTAACAAACTGAGAATACTCGTAAACCGGACCATCAGGAAATAATTCAAACATAGTTCAGTGATTAAGGATTGTTTGTCGTTCCTGGTGTAGGTGGATTAAAGATAACCCAACTGTCACCTCCGTTCGGAGAACGGCCACTGGATCTGTTTTCCGTTTGCGCACCGAAATCACGTTCATCGATCTTCCGGCCATCGATGTAATAGATACCTACCGTTTCACCATCTGCGCTGAGCGAAAAATCCAGGTGACGAACACCCTGACTCTTCGTTCCGTCAGCCCAAAGCAAGAGAAATCCTCCGGGCTGAATGGTGGTTAATGTAGAATTCGTTGCCGGGATTTTACTTTTAAATGGATCCGCAGGGTCATCCGATAAGTACATACCGGCAATATCGACAGCTGATGCACCGGCATTGTAGATTTCAATCCAGTCGTCATACTCGGGTGTTCCACTGTCATTATCGGGGCAACAAGACGAGTTTGATGCCAGGAATTCATTGATCTTTAAATTGGGCAACGCGTCTTCATTGATGAGGTAATAGTAGGCGTCACCCGGAGCATCGAAAGGTTTATATCCGGTTTGTCCGGATCCGTTCTTCGCTTCCACATAGTATTCAACCTTACCAAGTGCATTGGCAGCCGGAATCGTAACGGAGTACTTTCCACCGGAAAGTGTCATGACCGATTCCGTATACGTCCCGCCATTGATGCGGTGAAATAATTTCACGGAAGTAATACCGGTATTGCTCACGAGCGTTGCCTCAAACGTAACAGGATTTGATTTCGTGGGAACCATCGGAGTACGAACGACATTATCAATTGCCGGAGCATTCGAATCACCATTGGAAGTACCTTTGGTAACTATGCCGGAAACTTTCAGATTGGTCGATCCATCCGGATAACGTCCATAGGTCTGGCCATTATCCAATGCCGGAAATTCAACCTTATCAATTACTTCATTGGATTTATTCTCGAGGTAAACCGTTTCTCCGGAAGAAGAAAGTTTGAAGTTAGTATTCAGACCAGTACCGGTGTCATCGCAATGCAGAACCAGGTATCCTTTTGCTTCGATATGAGTACTATTTGGCAGGGTGTACTTGTTGGCCACATCATCAAAGATGCGATAGCCACTGATATCTTTCAGCTCATCACCGGAGTTATACAGCTCGATCCAGTCATCACCTGAAGCATATATCTCATTAATATAGAGTCCTTCATCAGCCGTTACGACCGGGTCTTTGTCATCATCTTTTGAACAGGATGACAACCAAACCAGGTTAAGAAGAATTCCGGATACAATGAGGGTTTTCAGCAGGGCGTGTTTGTGATTCAAGAGCATTGAAAGATTAAGCCAGGTTTACGAAATCATGAAGCTTCGAATATATTATCATTTTCATCGAAAAAAAATCATTTTTGTTCGGCCATGAATACTTTCAAACACGCGATTCAGGTAAAGCCTGAAGACATTGACGAAATGGGACATGTAAACAATGTCGTGTATGTGCGTTATGTACAGGAAGTTGCCGCAGCACACTGGGACCGTGTAGCGTCACGCGATTTGAAGGAGCGCTATTCATGGGTAGTTCTTCGTCATGAGATCGACTATAAGGCACCTGCCTTTATTCATGAAGAGATCATGGGAACTACATGGGTGGGCGATCACCAGGGTGCGCGGTTCGAGCGCTTTGTTAAACTTACCCGAACTGCAGATCAGAAAGTTGTCGCAGAGGCAAAGACCATCTGGTGTATGCTGGATGCAAAAAGCATGAGGCCGGTGAGGATCGGTGAAGATGTG